>DASRFH010000127.1:0-5700 GCA_035651675.1 Chloroflexota bacterium
GAGCTCGGCGAGGTCGAGCCGCCACTCGGCCCTGGCGAGCACGCTCGCGTCGTCGGTCGTCCGCGCCCGCTGCACGCGGCTCCGCGCGGCGAACAGCTCGGGTAGGTGGCCGAGCACCCACGTGGACGCCCGGAGGCGCTCCCGCAGCGCGCTCGGGCCACCGAGAAGCGCGTACCCCCACGTGAGCATCTCGAGCAGGCCCAGCGTCGGCAGCAGCCCGACGAACGTCCGACCCGACCACAGCTTCGTCACCATCAGCCAGCGGTTGCGCTCGAGCCAGTAGATCTTCCGCGGCCCGAACCGGGGAACGTGGCGGTGGCGCACCCGGCTCGAGCCGACGTACCAGCATGGCACGCCGGCGAGCGCGGCGCGCAGTGAGAGGTCGGTGTCCTCCAGGTACATAAAGAAGCGCTCGTCGAAGCCGCCAAGCCGCTCCCACGTCGCGCGGTCGACGGCGAACGCCGCGCCGGACACGGCCAGGACGCGCTCCGTCGCGCCGTACCGGGTCGCGGGCTGGCCGTGCCCACGGCAGACCGTGATGCCGGAGAGGTGCACCCTGTTCGCGCAGGTGTCGATCCGTCCGGGGTCGTCCATCAACACGATCTTGGAGGTGGCGAGCCCGGGCCCGTCGCCGATCGCCTCCAGCAGCGGGTCGAGCCAGCCCGGCTCGACGGCGGTGTCCGGGTTGAGGAAGACGAGGTACCGACCAGCCGTGAGCGCCGCGGCCCGGTTGTTCGCACCGCCGAAGCCGCGGTTCTCGTCGGAGCGCACCGTCCGCACGGGGTAGCGCCCGGCCACCGCCGAGCTCCCATCACAGGAGGCGTTGTCGTAGACAAGCACTTCGTCGTCCGGGCCGAGCGTCGGCAGCAGGCTCTCCAAGCAGCCGGGTAGGTCGCGCGCGCTGTTGTAGGCGACGACGACGACCGAGGCGCGAAGCTCGGACGACACCTAGCGCAGGTGCATCATCATCGCGCGGATCGAGTGCAGCAGCACGCCGGCGAAGACGGCGAGGACCCCTAGCACCAGGCACGCGATCGCGCCGAGCGTCGGCGCGATCGCCGCCGCCGCGCTGCCCTGCGAGACCATGTCGAGCGCCCAGAGCGCCATCAGCGAACCGGCGAGCCACATCGCAAGGCTCATCATTGCGAAAAACAGCAGCGGGCGGTGCATGCCAACCAGCCGCATCACGCCGTCGATGACGACCAACCCGTGGCGGAAGACGTTCCGCTTGGGCGGGTCGACGTAGACGGCCTCGATCGGGACCTCGACGACGACGAGGCCGCGGTCGAGCGCCAGGAACTGCATCTCCGACTCGACGGCGAAGCCGCGCGAGCTGAAGGTCATGCTCTCGAGCGCCTTACGGGAGAAGGCGCGGAAGCCGGACTGCGAATCGGTGACGTTGACGCCGGAGCCCAGGTTCGTCGCGGCCGTGACCATCGTCTGGCCGACGCGCCGCACCCTCGGGATGCCACCCTCCTGCAAGTGGCGGCTGCCGACGACGATGTCGGCCTCGCCCTTGAGCACCGGCGCGGCGACGTTGGGGATGCCCTCGGCGCGGTGCTGGCCGTCGCCGTCCATCACCACTAGCACGTCCGCGTCCCGGCCGAGCGCGACGCCGAACGCCGAGTTGAGCGCCGCGCCCTTGCCCTGGTTCTCGGCATGGCGGATGACGGTCGCGCCGGCCTCCTCGGCGATCAGGGCCGTCTCGTCCGTCGAGCCATCGTCCACGACGACGACCTCGCTCGCCCATCGCCGGGCCTGGATGACGAGCGAGCCGATGTTGCGCTCCTCGTTCAGGCACGGGATCGCGACGATTATTCGTCGGCTGACCGCCTCTGGAACGGGGCGGTCGATGTCGGAAACGTCGACGAGCCGCGGCATAGCCATTGGGAGCGTTTACGTTCCGTTAATGGGTTGAGCCACTATATGCAAGGCCGCGGTGGCTTTCAATGCAGGCCACCGCGCGGCGCTTAGCCAGATGGTCCCAGGTGCGCTTACGGCTTCGACGCCGGGGCTGGAGCCCCGGGCGTGCTGTTCGGCGCCGAAGATGCACCGGGCGGAGCGCCGACGGCGGTCGCGGCGGGCCGTGCGCCCTGTCCGCTGCGCACGACCAGGAACGGCCGGCGGGGCGCCATCGCCGTGATGAGGCCGAACACGAGCAGGAACACGAGCGTCCCGACGAGCATGATGACGAGCGGCCAGTCGATCGGCTTGCGCGGCGGCTTCGGCTTCCTCGGCGGTGGGGCTTCTTCCTCGTACTCGTCGTACTCGTCCGCCACGCCGGCAAGTATGTAGCATTGGGTCGATGGCCACGAAGAGCACCGCGCCCAGGGTGGTCCACGTGCGCCGGCCCGAGCTCGGCACCGGCGAGGTCGGCGAGATCGTCAAGGGCGCCCCGCCCGTCGCGCAGGTCTACTGGCCCGACGTGGACAAGTACGGCTACTACCTCGTCACCGATCTGCGCCGCATCGGCCGCGACCCGGCGGAGGTTCCGGAAGGAACGAGCTCCTAACCCGCCGCCGCTGCCTGCTTCGCCGGCCACTTCACCTTCGGCAGAACGTGCTTGGCGTACGCCTCGATGAACGCCGACTGGTCGCGACCTACCTGGTGGACGTAGACGTCGGTGAACCCGAAGTCGACGTACTTCTGGATCTCGGCGACGTGCTCGTCCAGGTCGGGCGTCATCAGCACCCGGTTCTTGAAGTCCTCGGGGCGTACGAGCCGGCGCATCGCCTCGAAGTCCTCGGGGTTCCGCACGTCCTGCTTGGGAAACGGCATCCCGCCGGTCGGCCACTCGCGCATGGCCTGCTCGACGCAGTCCTCGCGCGTGGTCGGCGTCCACGAGACGTGGATCTGCATCAACCGCGGCATCGTGCTCGGGTCTTTGCCCGCCTCACGCGCGCCCTTCTCGAACCGCGCCATCAGCGTGGCGATCCGCTCTTCGCCGGCGCCGACGGTGATGATGCCGTCGCAGAGCCGCCCCGTCCGCTCGCTCATCACCGGCCCGCTGGTCGCCACGTAGATCGGCGGCGGCTTCGGCGGCATCGTGTACAGCCGCATCGTCTCGAGGTTGAAGAACTCGCTCCGGTGCTTGACCGCCTTGCCGGTGAACAGCTTCTTGATGATCTCGATCGAGTCCATCAGCCGCTCGAGCCGTGCCGGTGCCTCCGGCCAGTAGCCGCCGACCACGTGCTCGTTCAGCGCCTCGCCGGCGCCGAGACCGAGGTAGAACCGCCCGGGGAACATCGCCTCGAGCGTCGCCGCCGCCTGCGCGACGATCGCCGGGTGGTAGCGGTAGCCGGGCGGCGTCACGCCGGGCCCGAAGACGACGTGCCTGGTCGCCTGCCCGATCGCGCCCATGAGCGCCCAGGCGAAGGCGCTCTGCCCCTGCGACGGCACCCACGGGTGGAGGTGGTCGGAGACCATCACGCCGCCGAACCCCGCGTCCTCGGCCTGCCGCGACCACTTGACGAGGTCGGTCGGGTGGAACTGCTCGCACATCGCCGCGTAGCCAATCACGGGGCCAGCCTCCTCATCTGAACAGGTCCTTCTCGGGATCCATCACGATGTCGCGGCCGGTGGCGGAGCCGGGCCGGGGCGGACGGTAGGCGTAGCCGCGGACCAGCGCGACCGGCCGCATGTCCACCTTGCCTGTCACCAGCTCGGCGGCCGAGGCGAGCTCGTCGGCCACCGCCATCCGGCTCGCGACCATCAAGTAGCCGTACGGGTCGGTCTGGCCGCGGTAGTCGGCGAACGGGTCCATCCCGGCGACGCCGATCGCGACGCCGACGATACCGTTGCGCCACGTCCGCCCGAACGAGTCGCTGATCACAACCGCCACGTCCGCCCCGAAGCGATCCTTGAACGCCACGCGGAGCCGCTCGGCCGAGGCGTCCGGATCCTCGGGCAGGAGGCACACCATCCCCTCGCCCGGCACGTTGGACGCATCAACCCCCGCGTTCGCGCAGACGAAGCCGTGGTGCGTCTCCGAGATGACCAGACCGAAGCTGGCCATCCGCACGATCCGCCTGCTCTCGCGCAGCACGACCTCGACCTGCCGCGGGTCCTTCCCGGACGCGGCGGCGAAGCGCGTTGCCAGCGCCGACGGCTCGACGCACCGCAGGTCCACGAGGCGCCCCTCGGCCTTCGCGACGACCTTGTGCGTGACGACGAGCACGTCTCGGTCGCGCAGCCCGACGCCGCTGCGCTCGGCCGCCGCGGCGATCAGCGCCGCGAGGTCGTCGCCGGGCTTGACCTCGGGAATCCCGTCGAGGCCGTGGATCTCGAGGCTCATCGGCGCGATCCTACCACAGCATTTCCAAAACCCTGGAAGTCTCAGCTCAACAGCGCTTCGAGCTGGTCGATCCGCTGTGAGAACACCTCCAGCGACCGCTCGATCGGTTCCGGCGTCGTCATGTCCACGCCAGCCCCGCGCAGCAGCGAGAGCGGATCGGTCGACGAGCCGCCCTTCAGGAAGCCGAGGTACCGGTCCGCGGCCGGTTCGCCTTCGTCGAGCACCTTGCGCGCGAGCGCGGTCGCGGCGGCGATGCCGGTCGCGTACTGGAAGACGTAGAAGGCCGAGTAGAAGTGCGGGATGCGCGCCCACTCGGTGAAGACCTCTTCGTCGAGCTTCACGACCGCGCCGTAGTACTCCTCGTTCAGCCGGCGGTAGAGCCCGGTCAGCGTCTCGGCCGTGAGCGCCTCGCCGCGCTCGGCCATCTCGTGCATCTCGAGCTCGAACTCGGCGAAGAGGGTCTGCCGGAAGAACGTCGTTCGGACGTCGTCGAGCGCCGAGCCGAGCAGCGCCGCCTGCCGCTTGCGGTTCCCTTTCGCCTCCTTCAAGAGGTAGTCGCGCAGCAGCTCCTCGTTGAACGTCGAGGCGACCTCGGCGACGAAGATCGTGTAATCCCCGGTCGGGTAGGGCTGGTGCTTGCGCGTGTACCACGAGTGCATCGAGTGCCCCAGCTCGTGGGTCAGGGTGAAGACGTCGTCCTGCCCGCCGGCGTAGTTCATCAAGATGAACGGCCTCGTCGCGTACGCGCCGCCGCTGTAGGCGCCGCTCCGCTTCCCTTCGTTCTCGTAGACGTCGACCCAGCGCTCCTCGGTCAGTCCTCGCCGCGCGACCGTCTGGTACTCCTTGCCCAGCGGCGCCACCGACGCGATCACCATCTCGACGCCCTGATCGAATGGCACGCGCCGGTCCTCGTCGGGCACGATCGAGACGAACAGGTCGTACAGGTGCAGCTCGCGGAGCCCGAGCGCCTTCTTGTGCAGCCGAAGGTAGCGGTGCAGCTTCGGCAGGTTCTTGCGCGTCGTCGCGACCAGATTCCGGTACACCTCGACCGGGATGTCTCGTGGCGCGAGCGCCGCCTCCAGCGCCGACGGGTACCGGCGGATCTTCGCCTCGGCCACGTCGCGCTTGACGCTGCGCGCCAGACTGGCGCCCAATGTGTTCCGAAACTTCTGGTAGCCGGTCATGATGCCTTTGAAGGCGTCGCGCCGAACACGCCGGTTCTTGCTCTCCAGCAGCTTCCGGTAGAGTCCCTCCGAAAGCTGGACCTGCTTCCCCTCCTCGTCCCGGATGGTCGTGAACCGCATGTCCGCGTTGCGCAGGAACCCCGCGATCTCGCTCGCCGCGCCGCGCACCTCGCCCAGCTCGGCGAGCACCTCCTCGACCTCGGCCGAGCGCACGTGGTCGCG
>DASRFH010000128.1:0-11561 GCA_035651675.1 Chloroflexota bacterium
CCGCATCTACGTCGACAACATGATCTACATCCCCTCCGCGCTGACCTGGCTCTGCGGCCAGATCGGCTCGGACCACGTCGCGACCGGCTCCGACTACCCGTTCGACGTCGGCCCGGCCGACCCCACCGCGATCGTCCGCGAAGCGCCCGACCTGAGCGACGCCGACCGCGAGAACGTCCTCTTCCGCACCGCCTGGAACCTGCTCGGCGTCGAGGTCGGCGCCGCCCACGTCCGGACGTGACGACGGACGCCTCTCACCTACCCGCTCTCGTACCGCGGCTGGGAGCCGCTCGCCCGCGCCGCCGGCTTCGCCGACGTGCGGCTGCTCGCGACGGCGCCCAGCAGCTTCCTCGACGCTTTGGTCGTGGCTGGCGATCGTTGTGTAACCGGTGGTGTAACATCCGCACGTGGGGACCAGGTGCCACAGAGCACAGGTCCTGCTCGAGCCGGAGCAGCACCACGAGCTGACCGAGATGGCTCGGCGGCAGAAGCGGAGCGTATCGGAAGTCATTCGGCGGCTCGTCGACGAGGCCATCGCTCGGCAGCGCGCCGACGCCGAGAACAAGTACCGTCAGTGGCTTGATCTGCGGGCGTTGGGCGTCGAGCTCGTCCCGATGACCGCCGACCATGCACGATCCGCGCTGCGCTGGGCTGCCCGCGTTCGTCAGTCCCGTGCCCACGACGGGTTCTACCTCGCCGTGGCCGAGGAATTGGGGACTGAGCTCTGGACCGCCGACCAGCGGCTCGCCAACGCGGCGCAGGCCGCCGGAGCAGGCTGGGCGCACTGGATCGGCGAGCCTTCGTGAGCGCGGGCCGGAGGGTGCGCGCCGCGTTCGTCGGCGCCGGCGCGCGGGGGTTCTCGGCCCACTACCCGTCGGTCGCGAAGCTTCGGGACGACGTGCAGGTCGCCGCGGTGTGCGAGCTCGACCCAGCCCGCCGCGAGCGCGGGGCCGAGTTCTTCGACCTGCCCGACGACCACGCCTACGACGACCTGGACCGGATGCTGGACGAGGTCCGGCCCGAGCTGGTGTACGCGATCATGGGGCCGGCGTTCGTCCGGGCGGTCGCCGAGCGCTGTCTCGACGCCGGCGCGCACGTCGTGGTCGAGAAGCCGCCGGGACGCGACCTGGCCGACGTCGATGCGCTCGTCGAATCGGCGCGGCGGAACGACCGCCAGTGCATGGTCTGCTTCCAGCGACGCCACGCCGCGGTGACGCAGGAGGCGCTCCGTCGGATCCACGCGCGCGGTCCGCTCACGATGTGCGTCGTCGAGTTCCACAAAGACATGGTGGGCCGCCCGGCGCCGCCATGGGGCGTCTCGACGCTGTGGGAGGACGTCGTCCACGTGGTCGACCTGGCGCGGTACCTGTGCGGCGGCGCGGTCCAGGCCGTCCACAGCTACCGCGACCAGCTGTTCGCCGATTGGCCCAACTGCTACAACGCGCTCGTCCGGTTCGACAACGGCGCGACGGCGCTCATCACCGGCAACCGAAGCTCCGGCGGCCGGTTCCTGCGCGCCGAGGCGCACGGCCGCGGCATCGGCGCCTACATGGACGACTTCCCGCGCGGCGTCCGCTTCCTCGCCGACGACGCTAAGGAGTACGAAACCGTCCGCGCGGCCGACCTTGCCGGCTCCGACGAGATCCACGTCCAGGAGGGGGTCGTCGCGATGCACCGCCACTTCCTCGACTGCATCCGCGGCGGTCAGCGCGCGACCAGCCACGTCGAGGACGCGCGAGAGACGATGCGCCTCGTCGACGCGATCGAGCGCGGCGGCCTGTAGTGTTCCCGGGGACCCGATTAGCGGCGGCCTGATCCAGCCGGTACCGCGCCGTCAATCATCCCAGGCAAGCCGACAGCGGACCGTTTTCGACCGCGCTGATCTTCGTCGGCTGGTAGTATGCCGCTTCGTATGAAGGTCACCCGCATCGAGACGATCCAGCACGCCGACTTCGCCAACCTGCTCTGGGTCCAGGTCCACACCGACGACGGCCTGGTCGGGCTCGGCGAGACCTACCGCGGCGTCGCGTCGGCCGCGGCGTACGTGCACGAGATGGTCGCGCCGTACCTGCTCGGCAAGGACCCACGCGCGATCGAGCGGCACCACAGCACGTTGAGCGGCAGCACGACGCACCGCTCGATGGGCGCCGAGGTGCGCGGCCTCTCGGCGATCGACATCGCGCTGTGGGACCTGTTCGGCCAGTCGGTCGGCCTGCCGGTCCACCAGTGCATGGGCGGCCCCGTCCGCGACCGCATCCGCATCTACAACACCTGCGCTGGCTACCACTACGGCCGGCGCGCCGGCGTGCCGGGTCAGAGCTTCGCCGCGAGCTGGGGCATGGGCGCCCAGCAGGGGCCGTACGAAGACCTGGTCAAGTGGCAGGAGCAGGAGCGTGCCGGCGAGCTCGCCCGCGAGCTGCTCGATATGGGCATCACGGCGATGAAGATCTGGCCGTTCGACCAGTTCGCCGACGAGACCGGCGGCCAGCACATCACGCCAAGCCAGATCGAGAAGGGCCTGAAGCCGTTCCGCCAGATCCGGGACGCGGTCGGGATGCGGATGGAGATCGCGGTCGAGCTCCACTCGCGCTGGAACCTCCAGGCGGTGCTGCGGATCGTCGAGGCGCTCGACGAGGTCCGACCGATGTGGTACGAGGACCCGATCAGGATGGACGCGCCGGCCGCGCTCGCCGAGCTCGCCGCGAAGACGCGCGTGCCGATCACCGCGTCGGAGACGTTGGCCGGCCGCCACGCCTTCCGCGAGCTGCTCGAGCGGCGCGCGGTCGGCATCGTGATGCTCGACCCCGGCTGGGTTGGCGGGCTGACCGAGGCGAAGGCGATCGCCTCGCTGGCCGCCGCGTACCATCGACCGGTCGCGCCGCACGACTGCACCGGCCCGGTCGTCTACGCCGCCGGGTGCCACCTGTGCCTGGCCGCGCCGAACGCCATGATCCAGGAGGGCGTGCGCGCCTACTACCACGGCTGGTACCCCGAGGCGGTGACCGCACTCCCGATCGTCGAGAACGGCTACGTCCGTCCGCCGGAAGGGCCGGGGCTGGGGACGAGGCTGCGCGACGACTTTCTGGCCAGCCCGCGCGTCACGCGCCAGGTGTCAGAGCTCTCGTAGCGCCGGCAGCACTTTCTCGCCCATCAAGTAGAGGGGCTCGACGAGGTGCGCTTCCTGCAGGTTGAAGATGAAGTACTGCGAGCCGGCCGCGGCGTGCTCGCGCACCTGGGCGATGATCTCGTCGGGCGTACCGATGAACGGCGTCGACAGCGTCCGGAAGCCGCGCGCCCGCTTGGCGTCGGCCTCCTCCTTGGTCTTGACGACGATCACGGTGGCGTGGCTCGTGCGGGTGATCGCCTCGTAGGGCCTGCCTAGCTCCTGGCAGTGCTGCCGCAACACGCCGTACTTGTGGCGCAGCTCGTCGGGCGTCGCCCGGAAGATGTTGCAGTAGTCGGCGTACTTGGCGACCAGCCGCAGCGTCTTCTGCTCGCCCGAGCCGCCGATCATCAGGGGCGGTCGCGGCTTCTGGACCGGCGGCGGGTCGTTGACGGCGTCGTGCACCTGGTAGTACCTGCCCTCGAAGGTGACGGGCCGCTCGGTCATCATCTTGACGACGATCTGGATCGCCTCCTCCAACCGACCGAGCCGCTCGCCCGGCGGCGGGTATGGGAAGCCGTACGCTCTGAACTCCAGCTCGTGCCAGGCCGCGCCCAGCCCGATGATGGTGCGGCCGTGGCTGATCAGGTCGAGCGTCGTCAGCATCTTCGCCAGGAGCGCCGGGTTGCGGTACGGCACGCCGGCCACGTACTGCCCCAGCTTCACCCGGCTTGTGATCATGGCGACCGCCGCCATGCTCGTGAAGCACTCCATGATCTCGAAGGTCTGCTCCGGCCGGTTCGGGTTCCGGAACATGAAGTGGTCGGGGAACCAGAGCGAGTCGAACCCCAGCTCCTCGCTCGCCCTGGCGAGCGTCGTGACCGTGTCGAAGTAGTTGTCGTGACCCTTCGAGTGGGTCAGGAGCATGTGCCCGACCTGCATCGTCCGTCCTTCCTGGGCGCCTGGTCGCCAGTCTACTATCTGCCAGCGGGGGGTGGTTCGACATGACGCTCCGGCCCGGCTTTTTCGCGTTCGTCCTGGCGCTGGCGCTGCTCGGCGGGCGCGCCGCCGCCGAACCCGTCGCCGGGCAGACCGACGACCCGAGCCAGGCGCTGCCGCTCGACAAAGCCTACGCGGGACACCTCGACCCTGGTCGTGACGGCCACTTCGCCTACTACCGCTTCTACTATCCAGCCGACGGCTCGACCGCGACCGTCAACGTGCAGATCTACCCGGACAACGCCAATGTGCTCGCCAACGCCGGCATCAAGCTGTTCGGTCCCCGCCAGAACCACGATTACATGGGCGGCACCGGCCAGCAGATCGGCCGCCAGCCGAACGTCTCGGTCAACGTCATCAGCACGGACACGAACGACCGCGGCTTCTACACGGTCCAGCTCTACAACTACAACTGGACGACGGCGATCGACTTCACGATCGACGCTGCCGGCGTGGGCGCGCCGCCCACGCCGGTTGGCAGCGCCGCTGGCGCGGCCGCCACGCCCACGCCCTCGAACCTGTCCGCCGCCGGTGCCACTCCGCTCAGCGCCGACCACCAGGAAGGCACGCTGGCGCCGAACGGCCGCGAGTTCCGCTACTACAAGTTCCCCTACGCCGGCGACGGCTCAACCGTCTCGGTGAACCTGCAGGTAGCGCCGGACGACCCCACCCTGCTGCGGAACGTCGGCTTCCAGATCTACGGTCCGCGCTTCGACATGGCCCCGATGGTCGCCGGCGTCCGCCACGGCCTCGTGCCGAACATGTCGCGCGACGTGATCGGCACCGTGGCCGGAACGTACGTCGTCCAGGTCTACAACTACGACCGCACCCGCTGGATGCAGTACGCGATCTGGGCCTCGGGGCTGCCGACGCCAACGCCGATCCCGGCGCCGTGACCGAGACGCACGCCGGCCTACGGGTGCTGTCGTTCGCCTCGCAGCACGAATGGGAGGACTGGCTCGACGCCAACCACGCCTCGTCGACCGGCATCTGGATCAAGATCGCCAAGAAGGCGAGTGGCGTCCCGAGCGTGGATCACCCGCGTGCGCTCGAGAGCGCGCTGATCTACGGCTGGATCGACGGCCAGCGCGACCCTCTGGACGAAACGTTCTTCCTGCAAAAGTTCACGCCACGCCGCCCGAAGAGTCGTTGGTCGCAGATCAACGTCGCGAAGGTCGAGGCGCTGATCCGCGCGGGCCGGATGCAGCCGGCCGGCCTGGCGCAGGTCGAGGCGGCGAAGGCCGACGGCCGCTGGGCCGCCGCCTACGAGCCGCAGAGCCAGTCGTCGGTGCCCGACGACCTGCGCCAGGCGCTCGACGCCAACCCGGCCGCGGCCGCGCTCTTCGCCAGGCTGAACAGCCAGAACCGCTACGCCGTCCTCTACCGTCTGCGCGACGCCAAGCGCCCCGAGACGCGGGCGCGGCGGCTCGCCGCGATGGTGGCGATGCTGAACGAAGGGCGGACCTTCTACCCGATGCCCCAGCGCCGGCACCCACCCGGCCGCGAGTAGCGCCGCCGGGCGTTTCCGCCCGCGCCCCTACTGGCACGGCGCCTGCTGGAGCAGGCGCTGGCCCAGGGAGGTACAGGATGGAAACGCCCGGCGACTTCCGCTGCACGCGGTGCGAGGCGCAGTTCGCGACGTGGCAAGAGCTCGACGACCACCGGCACTCGGCGCACCTGGTCGCGATCCCCGCGGACGGGCGCAGCCAGTCCGGCCGCCTGCGCTGCGACCTCTGCGGTGAGGCCTTCGCCTCCCAGCCCGCGCTCGACCAGCACGCCCGCGAAGCCCACGACGTGCCCACCCCCGAGGAACTCGAGGCCGGCGCGCCCGCCCCGACGCCCGACGACAGCCAGAGCGCGCGCAGTGCGATGCATCGCCCGGCGTAGCCCCAACGCGGTTCACCGAAGGCCACCGATCGTGCGGAACAGCACCGCCCCCGTCCCTCTCCCGCCGGGGAAGCCCAGGTGAGGGCGTGACGCCCGGGCCCCGGTGCATATCGGGTGAACCGCATCGGTCGTAGCTGGGGTCACGTCCCCGCGGCCCCGGCCGCCCGCCGCTGTTCGAGCTGGTCGAGCGTGCGCGGCCAGTCCTCCCGCAGCAGGCGGGACAGCGCCCGGTCGGCCAGCAGCCGCCCGCCGGTCTGGCAGCGCGGGCAGTAGTTCGCCTCGTTCTCGCTGTACACGATCCGGGCGATCGGCGTGCCGCAGACCGGGCACGGCTGCCCGTACCGGCCGTGCACCGCGAACTCCTTGCGGAAGGCGGTCACCTTCTCCGGGAAGCCGTCGCCGGCCTCCGCGCGCAGCCGCCCGATCCACTCGGCCAGCGTCGACCGGGTCGCCTCGCGCAAACGCGCCACCTCCTCGTCGTCCAGCGCCCGCGTCAGCTTGACCGGCGAGAGCCGCGCCCGGTGGAGGATCTCGTCCGAGTAGGCGTTGCCGATCCCGCTGAACAGTGCCGGGTCCGTCAGCGCCCGTTTGAGCGTGTGGCTCTCGCGGCGCAGCGCCTCGCCGAACGCCTCGAGGGTCGCCGCGAGCGGCTCGACCCCGCCACGGTCGAGCGCGGCCAGCGCCGCCTCACCGCGCAGCAGGTGCAGCGCGGCACGCCGCTTCGAGCCCTGCTCGGCCAGCACAAGCTTCCCCACCGGGAAGTCGAACAGCGCCAACACCGCTCGCCCCGACTCCCGCCACTCCTTCGCCTTCCAGTGCAGCCGCCCGGCGATCATCAGGTGGAGCACCAGCAACAGGTCATCCTCGAGACCCAGGACGATCCGCTTGCCGAGTCGAGTCACGCGCTCGACGTGCCTGCCGGCTACGGCGTCGAGTGGTGGATCGAAGGTTCGGACCAGGAACGGGTTCCACACGCGCACCCGCTCGAGCGGCTGGCCGACGACGCGCCGCTCGAGTGCCTCGACGTAGACGGTCACGTCGGGCAGCTCGGGCACGCCGCTAGGATACGCGGCGGCGCTGGTCAGCGACGCGCCGGGCGAAACGCCACTCCCTTGAAGAACTCCGCGATCGCCTCGCGCGACGCCGCTTCGGGGCCGCGCGGGTCGATGCCGAACAGAACCGGCAGCAATCTGACCGCGAACGGGTACCGGCGCAGGTAGTCGCGCATCTCGCGGACCGTCTCGGCGGCGTCCAGGAGCCGCTGCTCGGGGACGAAGCGCAGGCGACCGAGCCGAACTTCGAGAGCGGGCTCGGCCTGGATGTTGCGGTACCAGTCGGTCCGACCGTGCCACGCCGACATGACGATCACCTCGCGCGTCGCCCGATCGAACCGCGTGACCTCGACGACCGTCCGGTGAAGCAAGCCGGACCGTCGGCCGCGGTGGGTGAGCTCCACGAAGCGCCCGCCCAGCAGCCAGCCCAGGCCGAGCGCGTACAGCACCGTCGGGGCGCGCAGCAGCAGAGCGAGCAGCCCGCTCGGCTTCGCCGTCGCGACCCCGTGCCACCGGTGGGGCACGACGTTAGGATACGGCACACCGCCCAGAGGAGTGGGCTCTATGGACGCGTCGGCAGCCGCGACCCGCTACTTCGACGCCTGGCGCGCGCGTGACCCCAACGCGATCGGCGATCTGCTCGCCGCCGACACGCCGACCGCCGACGGCGGCGGCCGGCCGGCACGGGCGCTGGTCGCCCAGGCGCGCACACTCTTCGAGCGCTTCCCGGAGCTCGTCTTCGAGCTGCGCGGCGCACCGCAGGTCGGCGATGGCACGGCGGCGGGGCGATGGACGATGCGAGTCGGCGAGCGGAGCGTCCAGGGTGCTGACTTCCTCACCATCGTTGGCGGGCGGATCACAGAGGTCGA
The DNA here is from genome assembly GCA_035651675.1 of Chloroflexota bacterium. Classification (GTDB taxonomy): domain Bacteria; phylum Chloroflexota; class UBA6077; order FW602-bin22; family FW602-bin22; genus DASRFH01. Next base: position 7,911 of record DASRFH010000128.1, read on the forward strand.
GCGCTACGCCGACCACGATCCGCTGGCCGCGCTCGACCCGCTCCTCGAACCCGGCACGGTCGTTCACGTCGGCTCGGGCCGGCGGGCCAGGCCGGGCGCGTTCGGCATCACCTGGCAGGCGGCGCCGACCGAGGAGAAGCGCGCTCTCCTGCGCGGCTTCACCGAACGCATCCTGCGCGAGCTGCCCGACACGCCGGGCTTCATCGGCGGCATCTCGGCCCAGATCGGCGACCGGTCGCTCACGGTGACCGCCTGGGAGGACCCGAACGACCCGTTCGAGCTCATCCGGGCCAAGGACCACACGCACCGCGTCGCGGCCGCCTGGTTCTTCGGGCCGGACGTCTGCACCGCCGGCTGGACCGGCGTGTGGAAGCCGGAGCGGCTGAACTCGCTCTGGGTGCGGTGCACCAGCTGCCGCCAGCTCGTCGGCAGCGGCCGGGCGAACGGCCGCTGCGACTGCGGCGCGCCGCTGCCGGAGCCGCCGCCCTACTGGTAGCTCAGCCAGCCCGGAAGGTGAGCGCGGGCTCGGCCTCGCTCCGCAGCGCGGCACGCATCCGGGCGAGCTGCTCCTGGAGCGGGGCGTAGGCGGCGTCGAGGCGGGCGCGGTCGTCGTCGACCAGCGTTAGTCGCGTTTGTTCCACGACGGCGTCGACCGCCGACTGGCGCGGAGGGACGGGCCGCGGCGCTGGCGGCTCGTACGGGATCGCCTCGCCCGGGGGCTCGGGCGGCCTGCGCGCGTGCCAGTCCGTGACGCGCTGGTAGGCGTCGCCGACCGCCAACACGCGCGCTTCGTCGAACGGCCGGCCGACGATCTGCATCCCGATCGGCAGCCCCGCCGCCGTGAACCCGCACGGCACGCTCAGCGCCGGCAGCCCGACCAGGTTCCAGATGCCGGTGAAGCTCGCGCCCGCGATCCGGCTGTCCGGGTTGAAGCTGGAGAACGGCGTCGCCGCGCTCGTCATCGTCGGCACCACCAGGACGTCGACGTCCGCCAGCGCGGCCGCGCACTCGGCCTGGAGCAGCGCGCGCAGCCGCTGCGCCTGCACGAAGTCGGCGGCGGTGAAGAGCGCGCCGAGCTGCAACACCTGACGCGTCCATTTGCCGTACACGCGCGGCCGCTCGCGCAGATCGCGCTCGTGGTAGGCGTACGATTCGGAACGGATGGTCACCGTCGTCGCGGTCTGTCCCTCGGCCGCGTGCGGAATCGCCACCTCCCGCACGTCCGCGCCGGCGCGGGCCATCGCCTCGACCGCGCCCAGCACCGCCGTCCTCACCTCCGCGTCCAGGTCCGGCGCGTCGAAGAAGTAGCCGCGGGGCACGCCGACGCGGACGCCGCGCAGCGACCCGTTCAGCGCCGACGCGTAGTCGGGGACGGGCCGATCGGCGCTGCACAGGTCCTTCGGGTCGTAGCCCGCCAGGACCTGGAGCATCAATGCGCAGTCGCGCGCGGTCCGCGCCATCGGTCCGATGTTGTCGAGGCTGTAGCCGAGCGGGACGCACCCCTCCTTCGAGACGCGCCCAAAAGTGGGCTTCAGCCCGCTGATGCCGCAGTACGCCGACGGACCGCGGATCGAGCCGCTGGTGTCGGTGCCGAGGCCGCCGAGCACGAGGCCGGCCGCGACCGCCACCCCGGTCCCCGAGCTCGAGCCGGCGGGGACGTGCGTCGGCTTCCACGGGTTGCGGGCGATCGGGAAGCCAGTCGCCGGATCGGGGAAGCCGGTCGCGTACTCGTGCAGGACGAGCTTGCCGACCAGCACCGCGCCGGCTGTCCGCAGCCTGGCGACGACCGTGGCGTCGTCGCGGTCGCCCCAGGCACGGTCGAGGACGTTGGAGTTGGCGGTGGTCGGCGCGTCGCGCGTGGCGATGATGTCCTTGACGCCGAGCGGGATGCCCTGGAGCGGGCCGCGATCGACGCCGCGCGCCAGCTCGGCGTCGGCCTGACGCGCCGCCGCGAGCGCCGCCTCGTCCGTGAACGCGACGAAGGCGCCGAGGCTGACCTGCGCGGCGTGTGCCCGCTCGAGCAGCGCCCCGGTCAGGAGGGTCGAAGTGATTCGACCGTCCCGCAGCCACTCCGCCGCCTCGGCGATCGTCGAAGGAAGGGAGGGGCTGCTCACCACGTGTCATCCCGGTGAGCGCGCGCGGCGAAGAACTCCAGCCCGTCGCGGCCTCGTCCGGCGTGGATCTGCTGCCACACCGCCGACGTGCCTCGCCGCGCGCGGAAGGACACGCGCCTACAGCCCCTTGAGCATCTCGCGCAGTGCGCCGCCCTGGTCGCGGTAGAACGCGGACAGGATGGCGGTATCGGTCGAGATGTTGAAGTCCTTGACCCCGAGGTTCAGGTAGTACTCGGCCTCCTTCGGCGTCTGGATCTCGGCGCGAGGCCGGATGCCGTGCTTGAGCGCTGTCTTGATCGTGTGCTCGCGTGCCTCGACCACCGCGGGGTGGTTGCGCTCGCCGGCGACGCCGATGCTCATCGAGTAGTCCGACGGCCCGAACTGGACCATGTCGATCCCCTCGACCTGGCAGATCGCGTCGAGGTCCTCGACCGCCCCCTTCTTCTCGATCATCAGGACGATCACCGCGTCCTGGTACTGCTTGATCAGCTCGACCGGCCCCCCGACCGCGGCCCGGCCGCCGGCCATGCCGTGGATGCCGGGGCTGCCCGGGATCTCGGGGCGGACGGTCCGGACGCACTCGCGGGCGTCCGCGGCGCTGCGGATGTCGGTGAAGAGCAGGTTCTGGATGCCGGCCGCCATAGCCCGGATGGCGATGTGGTGCTGCGCCGAGGCCTCCATCTTGATCAAGCCGCTGAAGTTCGGGTACAGCTCGATCGCACGCGCCATGTTGTCGAGCGCGTGGAGGTCGTACGGCGCGTACTCGGCCAGGAACTCGACGTAGTCGAACACACCGCTCCGTCCGACGAGCTCGGTCGCGGTCGGCCAGGCACTCTGCAGCCGCGTGCCGAGGGTAGGCTTACCCTCCCTCAACAGCTTGCGGAAGTGGTTCTCGCGCATCTCGTTGGTCCTCTCGTCTTTCTACGTGGAAGCGGGACCTAGCATACGCCGACGAGCCGGCGTGGTGAGCAGGACGACGCAGCCGAGCGCCGTCACCGCGTCGAGGTGGCTCACGCCGGGACGCGGTCGAGCGCTCGATCAGGCATCGCGAAGCCGGCGGGTGGGCCGAACCTGGCCCACGAAACTCCGCCCCCGCCCGCGCCGATTGGTGACGACGGTGGGCGGACCCGCCTGCCTCGACGACGGCGATGCGTTGCTCCTCTACTCGTACCGGAGCGCCTCGATCGGGTCGAGCTTCGAGGCCGAGCGGGCCGGGTAGTAGCCGAAGAACACCCCCACCAGCGCCGCGAAGCCGAACGACAGCAGGATCGCCGGCGGCGTCACCGCCGTCTGCCAGCCGGCCACCCGCGCCAGCGCGAACGACCCCGCGACCCCCAGCACGATCCCGATCACCCCGCCGCTCACGCTCAGCGTCACCGCTTCGATCAGGAACTGGATCAGCACGTTGCCGGGCCGGGCCCCGATCGCCATCCGGATGCCGATCTCCCGGATGCGCTCGGTCACCGAGACCAGCATGATGTTCATGATCCCGATCCCGCCCACCAGCAGCGACACCGCCGCCACGCCCGCCAGCAGG
>DASRFH010000129.1:0-16960 GCA_035651675.1 Chloroflexota bacterium
TCGAAGGAGATCGCGTCGGCGCGCGTCGACCGCGTCAACGCGCTGCTCGACCAGCTCGACCAGGAGCTAGAGGACCCCGAGGCGGCGCTGAAGGACGGCGCGCTCGCGGTCGTCTGGCGCTTCATCACTAACCGGCGCAACCCATCGCTCGCCCGCGAGCTAGTGGAGCTCGAGCTGCGGCACTGCCTCGGGCCGACGAAGTCGCCGGCCGCCCAGCTCGTCGCGGACATCCGCTCCGAAGCCGCCGGCGAGCGGTAGGCCGGCGGCCAGCGGCCGGCGACCGGGTGCCCGGCACCCGGTCATCGGCCGCCGCGGCCGTCGCCGATGGCCAACCGCTGACCGCAGCTAACCCTTCACCGCCCCGGCCGCGAGGCCGGCGACGACGAACCGCTGCGCCAGCATGTAGAGGATCATCACGGGCACGGTCGCCATCGTCGCGCCGGCCATCATCGGACCGAAGAGGTAGATGTCGCCGCGCACGAGGTTCGACAGGCCAACCGGCAGCGTCTTCGCCGAGTTGTTGCTGATCAGGATCAGCGCGTAGAGAAACTCGTTCCAGGAGAGCGTGAAGGTGAACACCGCCGCGGCGACGAGGCCCGGCGCCGCCAGCGGCAGCAGCACGCGCCGCATCGCGCCCACCCGCGTGCAGCCGTCGATCAGCGCCGCCTCCTCCAGCTCCATCGGGATGCCCTTGAAGTAGCCGATCAACATCCACGTGCAGAACGGCACCGCGAACGTTTGGTACGTGAGGATCAGCGAGAGCAGCGAGTTCAGAAGCCCGATGCGCTGCATCAGGATGAAGATCGGGATGAAGATCAAGCTCCCGGGGATCAAGTAGACGAAGAGGATCGAGCGCGCCAGCGCGCCGCGTCCTGGGTAGCGGAGCCGCGAGAGGCTGTAGGCGGCCAGCGGCGCCACGATCAGCGTGAACAGGGTGGTCAAGAACGCGACCGTGATCGTGTTGCCGAGGAAGTCGAGGAAGTGGTTGCGGACGATCCCAGCCTGGTACTGGGCGACCGTGAGCTTGGTCGGGAAGAACTCGATCGCGACGCCGTAGAGCGTCGAGTTCTCCGAGATCGACGTGCGGATCATCCAGTAGATCGGGATCAGCACGACGACGAGGTAGAAAGCCAGCACACCGTACGTGACGACCTTCTTGACGCGGCGGCCGGCGCGGATCGAGGCCGCGTGGGAGCGGACGGTCGCTGCACTGACGGCCATCGCTACCCCTCCTGCTCCCGCGAGAGCATGTAGCGCGTCATCACCACGATCAGCGCGGCGAAGAACGGCATCGCCATGAGTGGGATGGTCGCCGCCTCGCCGATCCGCCCGTTCGCCATCGTGACGTAGCTCAGGTAGGCGAAGACCTGCGTCGCGTTCGAGGGTCCACCGCCGGTCATGATCCAGACCAGGTCGAACGTGTTGGCGGTCCAGATCGTGGAGAGCATCACCGTGATCAGCATCACGTGCTGCAAGCCCGGGATGGTCACGTACCGGAAGCGCTGGAACACGTTCGCGCCGTCGACCTGCGCCGCCTCGTACTGGTCCTGCGGGATCGCCTGCAGCCCGGCCAGGTAGGCGATGCCGAAGAACGGGAAGCCCTTCCAGACCACCACGCTGATAAGGGCCGGCATCGCCAGCTCGTGCGTGCCCAGCCACGAGATCGGCGCGGAGATCAGGTGGAGCTTCAGCAGCGCCCAGTTGAAGAGGCCGTTCTGGTCGTCGTACAGCCAGCGCCAGACCAGGCCGGCCACGAAGCTAGGCACCGTCCACGGGAGGAACAGCAGTCCGCGGATCGCCGAGCGGAGCCGGATGTCCTCGTTGAGTGCCAGCGCCATGGTCATGCCGACGATCGCCTTGATGGCGACCGCCACGACCGTCAGCAAGATGGTGTTCCAGATCATCAACCCGAAGTCGGGCCACTGCAGCAGGTAGGCGAAGTTGGCGAGCCCGACCCACTGCTCGGGCTTGCCGATCACCTTGTCGGTGAAGGCGAAGTAGACGCCCCACGCCGCCGGGTAGACGATCAGCCCGGCGACGAAGGCGAACGCCGGGACGATGAGCGCGTAGCCGAGCAGCCATTGGCGCTCGCGGTACCGAAGACCGCGGCGGGCGCCCGCAAGGGCGCCCGCGGAGGCGACGCCCACGGCACCCTCCTACTTGTAGTACTTGGAGTAGACCTGGCGGGCGACCTTGTCGAGCTCGTCCATCGCCTGCTCGGGCGTCCACTTGTCGACGACCATGCGGATCGCCATCGTCAGGAACGGCACCTGCGTGCCCAACTCGGCGTTCGCCTCGGTCGGCTCGCCCGGGTAGCCGGCGATGACGCCGGTCTTGGCGGCGTCGAGGAACCCCTTGCGCTGCGGGTTCTGCCAGACGGGATGGTCCTCCATCCCCTTCACCGCCGGGGCCGGGAAGGCGAGCTGGATCCACTGCCGGTAGATGTCTTTGTCGTAGAGCTTACGGACGAGCTCCTTGCTCAGATCGATCCGCTTCTGGTCCCCCGACTGCATCACGGCGAAGCCGTCGCGGATGTAGGCCGAGTTGAACGCTTTGCCGGTCGGGCCGGCCGGCGTGCCCGACACCCCGATCTTCGGCAGCATGTCCGGCTTGTTGTCGCGGAACCAGACCAGCGGGCTGGCGGGGTTGTGGATCAGGATGACCTTGCCGTCCTGCAGCGCGGTGTTGTTGCCCGAGTTGTCCCAGCCGGTCACGCCCGGCGGGTAGATGCCGAGGTCCCAGCTTCGCTTCAGCTCGGTCAGGAACGCCTTCATCTGTTCGGTCTTGACGTCGATCGTCTTCGAGTCTTCCTTCACGATGTGGGCACCGTAGCTGAATGCCATCATCGAGAAGGTGTTCTCGGAGTCGGTGCCCGGCTTGTTGAACTGGAAGCCCGCGCCGTACAGGTCCGGGGGCTTCTGGAGCTTCTTGACCGTGTCGAACATCTCCGACCAGGTCTTCGGGAACTCCTTGACCCCGCCCTCGTCGAGGATGTCCTTGCGGTACAGAATCAACGAGCTATCGATCGAATAGGGCATCAGCATCTGCTTGCCCTGCTTCGTCGCCAGCTTGACGGCGGGGTCGTACCAGCCACCCCACTGCTTGCCGACGTCGGCGAACATGTCGCTCACGTCGAGCATCAGCCCACTCGGCTGGAAACGCGTGTAGCGGCCGTCGTCGGCCTGCGAGATGTCGGGGACCTGCTTCGATTCGACCGCGGCCTGGAGCTTCTTCGAGACGTTGTCACCTGGCTCACGGGTGATCTCGATGTCGACGCCCTTCTCCTTCGCCCAGTCCTGCATGACTTTGGTCTGGTAATCGTCGGAGGGAGGCGCGAACGTCGCGTCGGTCCAGACGGTCAGCTTCGCCTTCCCGCCGACCGCTGGCAGCACGTTGCAGGCCGACGCCAGCCCGGCGAAGGCGGCCAGAGCGGTGCCCTTGAGCACCGCGCGGCGCGAAAGATGGCGCGCGAAAAGCCCACGCGGCATGTGCCTGCTCCTTCCCATATTCGCCTATTGCCCTGCCCGCGGGTGCTTCTTCGAAACACGCCGCACCCGACGTGGGCAGAGCCCCCTTCGGCGAGCATCGTACCAAAAAGCAAGCCGGCCCGCGCGCCCGCGGGCCGGCTCGTGGGAAGGGAGGAACACGGTCCGACGAGTGGGCCGTTCCGGTCGTCCAGTCGTGCTCCGAAGCGCACAACTGGTGCCAGCCGGCTAGGACGCCGGCCCGGTGGTGTCGTCCCGAGGAGGGACGACGAGGGATCTCGGCCGCCGCGCCGTCCCCGGCCCCCCCGGGCGCCGGCATAGGGCGCGCCGGCCGAGGTTCCTCGCTCCGCCCGGCACGACAAACGAGGCCGGACCGACGAATGCCGGGCGGCGTTCTAGATCATGACGTCCTGGTCGCCGCGGGTGACGACGATCTCTTCCGCCTCTTGTAGCGCTCGGACGGTGTTGATGATCCGCTGCTGCGCCTCCTCGACGAGACGGAGGCGCACTGGACCGGCCACGTTCATGTCGTCGCGCAGGGTCTGCGCGGCTCGGCTCGACATGTTCTTGAAGACCCGCGCCTTCAACTCCTCCGAGGCGGAGCGCAGCGCCATCGAAAGGTCCTTCGAGTTGATGTCGCGCAGGAGCCGCTGCATCGAGCGGTCGTCGAGCGACTTGATGTCCTCGAAAACGAACATGTGCTTGCGGACCTCGGCGGCGAGCTCCGGATCGTTGTGCTCGAGCGCCTCCATGATCGCGCGCTCGGAGCGGGTGTCCATCGCGTTGAGCACCTTCACCAGGTACTCGACGCCGCCGGCCATCCGGAACCCTTGCGTCTGCAGCGTGGCGACGCGCTTCTTCAGGACCGCCTCGACCTCCTTGACCGTCTCGGGGCTGATGCGCGCCATCAGCGCGATGCGCGAGGCGACGTCAGCCTGCATCTCGAAGTCCATCGAGGAGAGCAGGCGGCCCGAGAGCTCGGCCGGCAGGTTGGCGAGCACCACCGCGGCAGTCTGCGGGTGCTCGGCCTCGAGGATCGGCAGGAGCTGGGTCGAGTCGAGCTCGCCCATGAAGCTGAACGGCTGGTCGCGCCGCGCCGTCGTCGCGCGCGTGAGCAGCTCGCCGGCCTTCTGGGTGCCCAGCGTGCGGGCGAGGAGGTCGCGGGCGTAGTCCGAGCCGCCAGCGGTGATGAACTGCCGGCTCATCGCGTCCTCGTAGACCTGCTGGAGGATCGCGTCGCGCATCTCGGCCGGCAGCCGCTCCATCCGCACGATCTCGCGCGTGATGGTCTCGACCTCGTCCTCCCGCATGGTCTTGAGGACCTGTGAGGCGAGCTCGGGACCAAGCGAGATGAGCAGCGCCGCGGCCTTGCGCCGTCCCGTGATGTGTTGGAGGTCTACTTCGTCCACGGACACATTATCGGCGCAAGGTCAACGCCCTAAAGGCTCCCTCTCGAACGCGTTGGTCAGGTCGGTGTCCGGGAGCTGATCCGGGCGCGCGATCCAGCCCGGCCTGGTCTTGTCGTACTGCCGGTACAAACGACTGCCCTGCGCCTGGGCGTCCAGGTCGGCCGGCAACTCTTCGCCGGTCAGGATCGCCTTCAGGTACGCCGCCAGCAGCAGCCCCTGCGTGACACCCGTCTTCTTGTCGTAGTGCATCACGCCACGCTGGAAGCGCTGGTACACGAAGTCGTGGTTGTTCGGGTCGTACGCGGGCTTGCTGGTCGGCACGCCCCATAGCTCGAGGTTCAGACCGGGCAGCACCGCGCGGTTACCCTTGCCGTCCGGGAAGGCGGTCTCGAACGACACGGTCGAGTCGAACGTCTGCTCGAAGTTGACCGGCAGGCCGTCGAACTGGTCCGGCGTGTTATCGCGCAGCCAGCGCAAGATCGCGGCCGCGTAGTCCTTGCTGCCGGGCGTCGGAGCGCTCCTGGTCAGATCCTCGTCGCGCGGCGGGATCTGCGCGCCGTTGAAGCGCGTGTAGGGCAGCAGCTCGTCGAGCACGTTCATGGTGCCGATCGAGCCATCCGGCCTCACCTCGATCGCCTGACGCTGGAAGAGCTGGACCTGGTGCCCGAGCAGCCTGAACGGCCGCGAGATGGGGTAGCCGAACGTCCTCAGCTCGCCGCGGCGGCGGAAGTAATCCAACCGGGCACCGCTGACGTTCATCCCGGTGATGCCGTAGAAGATCGACGTCGGCGAACCGTCGATCGCATCGCCGATTCCGTCCTCGACGACGATCACCGGGTCGCCCCCGATGATGTAGTCGCGCGCGTTCGAGGCGGTGTTCGCCGTCGCCGCGGGGACCGTTACGTCGTAGTAGGGGCTGGTCGTCGACGGCTGGAGCGTCCTCTCGTTTCCGTACTTGTCCACCGCCCTGGCGCTCGTGCCCATCTGCGGGATCTGTGCCGGCACCGGCCTGTTGTCGGTCGCCCACGCGACGGTCGTCCGCTGGCGGCCCGCGTCGATCACGACCTGCGCCAGCCCATCCTTCGCCTTGAACGAGACCTTGCCGTCGGCCAAAAGGTACTTCGCGGCGGCCTGTAGCGCGACGTAGGCGGGCCGGATCGAACGATCGTTGCGCACGAGGCCGTACGGCTCGCCACCTTCGATGGGGCCATCCTGCATCTTGTAGAACTGGACCTTCTCGATCCCGGCCGCTCGCGCCAGCGCGACGGTCTGGATGACGAACGCGGCCTGCTCTTCCAGCGAGCCGCGGGCGCCGGCCCGCGGCACGTTCGCGGCCGGGTCGTCGGCCGGCACCACGTTCGTCTCCGTGAGCCAGATCGGCTTGTCGAGCCCGAACTCGTCGAGGATCGATCGGAACAGCCTGGCGACCTCGTAGACCTTGTACGGCGAGCTGTACACGTGGAACGGCACGACGTCGAAGAAGAAGCCGTTCGCTTTCGCCTCGGGGTCCCTGGCGCCGACCTCGAGCACGCGCTGGAAAAACAGCTTGCGGCCTTCTCGCGCGTCGGCCCAGTACGTCGTTCCCGCGAAGGCGACGGTCGCTTTGGGGTTCGCGCCCTTGATCGCCTTGTAGGCGTCCTTCAGGAGCAGCCAGTAGTCCGCTTCGGTGCCGTTCCACGTCGAGCCCGGCTGGCCGGGGCGGATGTCCGGCTCGTTCCAGATGATCCAGGTGTCGACGCGCCCGGCGTACGTCTGGGCGAGCTGGCGGGTGAAGCGCGCCCAGTTGTTGTTGGGGTCGTCGACCGGCAGGTTGAGGTTTTTCGGCACCGAGCCCTCGCCGGTCGCCCACCGTGGCGGGTTGCCGATGATGCCGACGAGCTTGTAGCCGCGGTCGAGCTCGTTCTTGATGATCGCGTCGTTGACGAACCGGTTCGGCAGCGACTGGCCGTTCCAGTCGGGTTGGATCGCATCCCAGTAGAACAACACGCGCTGCCAGCGCACACCCGCGTTCCACGCCAGCTCGGACTGCAAGTAGGCGTCGGCCACGCCGAGCATGTCGGACCGGGGGCTGACCGGCGGGATCGGATTGACGCTCGCGGCGAGCGATGGGAGCAGGAACGAAAGGAGTACGAAGAGATGCAAGAGCGCGCGATTCTAGCAACGGCGCGCCGTTAAAATGCCGTGGATGCGCGCCGCGGTTCTCGTCGCTCCGCGCCAGATCGAGCTGCGGGACGTGCCGGAGCCGACCGTCGGGCCGGACGACGTGCTGGTCGCCCCGCGAGCGATCGGCATCTGCGGCTCGGACATGCACCTGTACCGACACGGGCGGATAGGCACGAGTGTGGTCGAGCGCCCGCTGATCCTCGGCCACGAGCCGGCTGGCGAGGTCGTCGCCGTCGGCGACCGGGTTCAGGGGCTGGCGCCGGGCGATCGCGTCATCCTCGAGCCCGGCATCGCCTGCGGCGCCTGTTTCTGGTGCCACCGCGGCGGCTACAACCTCTGCCCGAACGTGCGCTTCCTCGGCATCCCGCCCTCCGACGGCGCGATGGCCGACCGCGTCGCCGTGCCGAGCCGTTTCGTCCACCGGATGCCCGACGGCATGGGCTGGTCGGATGGCGCGATGATCGAGCCGTTCGCGATCGGCCTCCAGGCCGTCAAGTCGGCTGGGGTCGCGACCGGCGACGCCGTCGTGATCCTGGGCGCCGGACCGATCGGGCTGATGATCCTGCAAGCGGCCCGCATCGCCGGGGCGACGACGCTGATCGCCGTGGACGTGGCGGAGCGCCCGCTGGCGATGGCGCGGCGGCTCGGCGCGACCGCCGCGCTCGACGGCCGGGCTGGCGGCCTGGCCGAGCGGGTCCGCGAGCTGACGGAGGGGCGTGGCGCCGACCACGCGATCGAGGCGGTCGGCGCCGAGCAGACCGTCCGGACGGCGGTCGAGCTCGTGCGGCGCGGCGGGACTGTCACACTCGTCGGCATCGCCGCCGAGCCGGGAATCCCGCTCGACACGATCAAGGTCGTGCGCACCGGGTTGACCATCCGCTCCTCGTTCCGCTACGCCCACGTCCATCCCGCCGCGATTCGGCTCGCCGCCGAGGGGCGTGTCGACCTCCAGACGCTCGTGACCCGCCACTACAGGATCGAGGACGTCGCCGGCGCCTTCGAGGAGGTCGAGGCGAAGAAGTCGGAGATCGTCAAGGCGATCGTCGAGCTGTAGTGGCAGCGCGTCGGATCACATGAGGCACCCAATACGCGTTCTCCTGGTGGACGACCACGAGGTCGTGCGCCGGGGGACGCGCGACGTCCTAGAGCTGAGCCCGGACGTGCAGGTCGTCGGCGAGGCGCAGGACGGCGCCGAGGCGCTCGCGCTGACGAAGGAGCTGCGCCCCGACGTCGTGCTGATGGACGTCACGATGCCCGGCATGAGCGGGGTCGAGGCGACGCGCCTGATCAAACGCGCGTCGCCCGCCACCGCGGTGCTCGCGCTCAGTGCGTTCGACGACGACCCGTACGTCTTCGCGCTGCTGGATGCCGGCGCCGCGGGCTACCTGCTCAAGAACGTGCGCGGCCCGGAGCTTGTCGCGGCCGTGCGCGCCGTGCGCGAAGGCGAGTCGATCCTCCACCCGGCGATCGCGGAGAAGGTGCACCGCCGTGCGGCGGCGCGCCGCGGCGACGACGACGCCGTCGGCGGCGAGGCGCTCACCCCGCGCGAGGTCGAGGTGCTGCGGCAGGCTTCGAAAGGGCTGTCGAACAAGGAGATCGCGGCGCGGCTGAAGATCTCGACCCGCACCGTGCAAGTACACCTCGCGAACATCTTCGACAAGCTGGACGTGGGGTCGCGCACCGAGGCCGTCCTGCACGGACTGCGCGCCGGCATCATAGACCTCGCCGACGCCCGCGCTTGACGGGTCCTCGGCGATAGCGGATGGGCGAGGGCCTGGTGAGCGTGTCCCCTTCCTCGCACGCCACGGAGAAGGGGAGCGGTCAGACCATCCCGCGGCCCCGCTGGGAGATCACGCCGGCCGAGCTCCGCCGGCTACGCATCGCGCTCGGCCGGATCGGCCGGCAGGGCGGGCTCGACGACGCGCTCGCGGCGCTGGCCGATTGGGCGCTCGCGCTAGTCGACGCCAGCGCCATCCTCGTCGCACTGCGCGCACCCGACGACCGGCTGATCGTCCACGCCGCGGCCGGCCGCGGCGCGCGCCGTCTTCGCGGCCTCCCGGTCGAAGAGGCGGCCGACGCGACCGCGCGAGCAGGCGCGCCCTGGCTGCGCGTGCCGATCCGCGTCGACGAACGCGAAGTCGGCGTCGTGATCGCCCGCCCGCGCCGGGCCCAGCCACTCGTTCCCGACGACGCCGAGCTGCTTCGCCTCCTCGCGGTCCAGGCCGCGCTCGCGCTGCGCCAGGACGCGACCGCGCGAGAGAACACGGAGCTGTACAGCCGCGAGCGCCGGCGCGCGGCGCAGCTGCAGGCCGCCGCCGACCTGACGCGCCGCGTCGTCCGGATGGGTCGGTTGGCCGACCTCCTCACTTTCGCGGCGAACGCGCTCAAGAGCCGGTTCGGCTACGAGCGGGTGCGCATCTACCTGCGCGATGACGCGAGCGGGGAGCTCGCGTTACGTGGGACCGCCGGCGGCGGGCGGCTCGGGCGTCCCCTGGACGTGCGATCGGACCCGGTCGCCGCCTGGGCGGCCGCGTCGGGGGAGCCGCAGGTCGTCCACGACCGCCGCGAGCTAGGCGGCGAGCACCCCGAGCAGCCGCCCGGCGCGGAGCTGGCCGTGCCGATCGCGCTCGACGGCCAGCCGATCGGCGTCCTGGCGGTCGCGGCCACGCCGCCCAGCGGGCTGGACGGCGGCGACCTGGCGCTCGCCGAGTCGATCGCCGACGATCTGGCGATCGCGATCGAGAACCTCCGGCTCACGGCCCGCGTTCGGCGCGACGCCGCCGCCGCCGAGCGCTCCCGGCTCGCGCGGGAGCTGCACGACGAGACGGCCCAGCAGCTCGTCGCGATCGGTCGCCGGCTTGAGCTGCTGCACGCGCAGTCGGCGGCCGACACGGCCGCGGAGCTGGCGCAGGTGCAGGCGATGGTCGACGAGGCGCTGGCGAACGTCCGACGGATCAGCCGCGACCTGCGGCCTTCGCTGCTCGAGGAGCTCGGCCTTGTCGCCGCCATCGAGGCGCTCATCGCCGACCGCGTGCGGAGCGGCGGACCGGACGTGCGCTTCCGCGTCGTCGGCCGTGCTCGGCCGCTGCCGCCGGCGGTGGAGCTAGCGCTGTACCGGATCACCCAGGAGGCGCTCGGCAACAGCTTGCGCCACGCCGAGGCTCGCACCGTCCGCGTCGAGTTGCAGTTCGGCGACGACGTTCGGCTCGAGGTAGCGGACGACGGACGCGGCTTCGCCAGCTCGGGCGACCTGGCGAGCCTCGAGCGCGGCGGCGGAATGGGCCTCGTCGGCATGCGCGACCGCGCCGCGGAGGTGGGCGGGCGGCTCGAGCTCGCCTCGCGGCCAGGCCGCGGGACGACGGTGCGTGCGGTCGTGCCCGGCCGGGGGCTCGCGGCGACCTAATACAATCCGAACGCACTCGCGAACGGTAGGAGAGCGCATGGCCGCGGCCGTCGACCAGCTCGGCGTACTCACCTCGACGCGCCACGTCGTGGACCGCGCCCGATACGTTCACGTGGACGAAGCGGCGATCGCCGCCATCGCCCCCGGCCTGGCGCGCCGGGTGACCCCGCCCGAGTGGTACCCGAAGCACCACTTCTTCGATGGCACAGAGAAAACGGTCAACTGGCTGCTGGTCCTCGACGCGCTCAACTTCTCGTTCTGGGGCGAGCCGCGCTGGCGCGTGCAGGTCGGCGGCGAGACGCTCGACGGCTACTGGGCACTCGCCGCCGCCCTCAGCCGCGCGGTCGAGGAAGGCGTCCCGATCACGGACGCGGAATACCTCGCCACGATGCCGTTCGCCGATATCCAGCGGGTGCTGCGCGGCGAGAACACGATCCCGATCATCGAGCGCCGCCTCGAGAACCTCCACGAAGTTGGCGACGTGCTGCTCGCCAAGTACGGGGGCTCGTTCGCGCGCGCTGTCGAGTCGTGCGGCGGGTCGGCGGTCAAGCTCGTCGACCTGCTCGTCACAAACTTCCTCTCGTTCGACGACGTCGCCGAGCTCGACGGGCGTGAGGTCCGCTTTTACAAGCGCGCGCAGATCCTGGTCGCCGACCTGCATGGCGCGTTCAAGGGCGAGAAGTGGGGCCGCTTCACCGACCTCGACCAGCTCACCGCGTTCGCCGACTACAAGCTGCCGCAGGTCCTCCGTCACATGGGCCTGATCACCTACATCGGCAGCCTCGCCGAGAAGGTCGACAACCGCTTCCTGCTCCCGCCCGGCAGCCGCGAAGAGGTCGAGATCCGCGCGAGCACGATCTGGGCCGTCGAGCTGCTGCGCCGCGCGCTCGCCCGCCACGGCACTGAACTGGCCGCCTACCAGCTCGACTGGTGGTTGTGGTACGAGGCGCAGAGCTTCGGGCCGGCCGCCCGGCCCTACCACCTCGTCAGGACGATCTACTACTAGCCGTTATAGCGTTCAAGGCTGCCGAACGTTTGACGGCGCGGTCGGCTACCTGTATACAGGACCTCGGTGGTCCAGTACCTCGTCGCCAACCTCCAGGCCCACCCTTCTCTGCAAGAGAAGGTCTACGACCACCTGAGACAGGCAATCCTGGCCGGCGAGATCGAGCCCGGCCAGCGGCTGCTCGAGACCAAGCTCGCCCAGTCGCTCGGCGTGAGCCGCATCCCGGTGCGCGAGGCGATTCGGAAGCTCGAGCGCGAAGGGCTGATCGTGGTGTACCCACGGCGCGGCGTCTACGCGAGCTCGCTGACGCCAAAGGACGTCGACGAGACCTACCGGGTGCGCGCCGTGCTTGAGGGACTCGCCGCGCGCCAGGCCGCCGAGAGCCGAACCGAGGAGCACGTTGCCCGGCTCGACGGCGTCCTCGCGGTCATGGCGCAGCAGGTGGAGGCCGGCGACGCGGCCGGCCTCTTCGCGACCGGCCGCCAGTTCCACGAGATCGTCCTGGAGGCCGCCGCGAACGACAAGCTCACTGCCCTGATGCTGGTGATCCGGGGCCACGTCGAGCGCATCCGCCAGGTGAGGATGCGAGTCGGGCGTCGGACGCACGACGTGCTCGCCGAGTACCGGCGGATCCGCGACGCGATCGAGCGGCGGGATGGCGCCACGGCGGAAGCCGAGATGCGCGCACACGTCGAATACCCGCGCGAAGCGCTGCTCGAGATGATGCGCGCCGGCCAGGTGTCTGCGGCGGACCCGCAGACCGCTTAGCATACCGTGGTGAGTTCCGAAGGCGTGGGGCAGCGGGTCGAGGACCCCGCCGCGCAGAGCCTGGCGTTCCGGCGGGTCATGCGGGAGTGGGTCACGGGTGTCACCGTGCTGACCGTGCGGGCGGGCGACCAGGCGCACGGGATGACCTGCAACTCGTTCACGTCGGTGAGCGTCGAGCCGCCGACCATCCTGGTCTGCGTCAAGGTCGACTCGCGCACGCACGGGCTAGTCGTCGCGGCGGGGCGGTTCGCGATCAACCTGCTGCCAGCTTCGCAGCAGGCGCTGGCCGACCGCTACGCCGGCGTGCACGGCGGCGAGGCGCAGGACCGCTTCGACGACGTCGCGCACCGGAAGGGCATCGGCGGCGAGCCGCTCATCGACGGCGCCCTCGGCTGGTTCGAGTGCCGCATCACCGCGAGCCACCCGGGTCGGACGCACACCATCTTCGTGGCGGAAGTGGAACGGTCGGAGGTGGGCGCCGACGGTGCCCCACCCCTCGTCCGCTTCCACTCGGCCTATACGGGGCTGCGGCCTCCTTAGGAAGCCACGACGCCGATCTTGTTGGTCGTGGCGTCGCAGAACCAGATCCGGCCATCCCCGGTCATCGTCATGCCGTGGGCTTCGAAGCCGTCGACCTGCCAGTGGTCGAGGACCGCACCGTCCTTCAAGTCGAGCTCGTAGACGTTGCCGTTGTTCGTCTCGTTGACGACCGCGTGCCCGTCACGGAAGAAGATCCCATGGTTGCGCGGGTCCGGGAAGGGGATCTCGTGCAGCAGCTCGCCGGTGTCGGGGTTCAGCTTCTGGATCGTCTTGAACCCTGGCCGCGTGACCCACAGCGCGCCCTCGTACCACTCGATGCCGTGGACGCCACCGCTCTCGCCGTTCGGCAGCAGCAAGTACTGGAGGCACCAGCCGGTCGCGGGATCGTGCTTGGTGACGGCCGACGGGCGAACGTTCGAGCCTCCCCACACGGCCCCGCCGCCGAAGCCACAGCCGCTCAGGTTACGTGCCGGCGTGGCGAACGACGTCACCACCGACCCGTCGAAGCGGACCTTGTAGATGCGGTTGTCTTTCTGGTCGCAGACCCACAGGCCGTCCACGTCCGCGGCCAGCCCGTTGGCTTGCGGCCCCGGGCCGTCGAACAGTACCTCGATCTTGACCTTGCGCGCCGGCGTCGTCGCGGCCATCTGTCCCTCCTGCGGTGTGCCGGCGCAGTCTACCGCTACGCCGGGTCGCCCATGGGCGCCTCACCCTCCCTGGCGCCGTCGTCACCCCCGGGGGGTCGGAGCGCCCGGCCGGCACGGCCGCCACGGCGAGGGCAGCGTCGAGAAGCGACCGACGCCGCGACGCCCGGCCCGGGACGGGCTCCGACCGCGGCGCGGTCGATCGATCCGACGACGCCCAGGCAGCCTACGCCGAGCGCTTCACCACGAACCGGAAGCGGAGCAGCGGGCCGAGCGAGACGCCGTTCGCCTTGATCATCACCGTGGCGAGGAACTGCGTGCGGCGGTGGTCGTCGGGAATGCTTCCGACCAGGTGGAGCGTCGGACCGTCGGTCGTCGGCGACGCCAGCTCCAGCGTTGCGAGCGTTGGCGAGGGCGCGATGCCGACGAACGGCGTGGGGTGCCGGTCGGAGACGTTCACCGCGCTGCCGAAGACGCTCACGTCGACGCCGGTGAGGTCGCGCGGCCCTTCGTACGTCCAGTCGATCGGGATGTCGATGGGGTCTTTCCACTGAACTGTCCGCGTGTGCGTGTCGGCCTTCCAGTTGACGTGGGCGCGGCCTGGTGCGCCCGCGCCGATGGAGCTCTTCTGGATCGACCCGTCGGCGCGGAAGATCCAGAGGTGGTCGCGGGCGAACGTCGCGGTCAGGATCGCGGCGCCCGGCGGCGGCTCCGGGTAGCGCTCCCAGCGGCCGAGCGTGCCGTCGCGGTTGATCGGCGCGCGCTCGATCGTCGGCCGACCGGGGTCGTTCCCGCCCACCAGGTAGACGGTGCTGGCGTGGACGAGCGCCGTCGCGCCGGCGCGCGCGGAGGAGAGTCGGCCGACCGAAACCGGCGCGGCCGGGGCGCCGTTGGCGAGCGGGATGCGGGTGGCGTCGGTCGGCGATGTGCGTCCGCCGAACACGTAGATGGCGTCCTTCGTGGCGGTCACCCCGGCGGCGGGTCGCGTCCTGTCCGGGTTGCCCAGCTTGATCGTGGGGCCGGGCGGGGCGAGCTGCTCGTTGTTCTCGGTCGCGACCGGCTGCCAGTCGACGTTGAACCCGGCGGTCGAGTCCGAGCGCAGCACCCAGATCGTGTCGTCGATCGCGACCGCCGAGAGGCCGACGTCGGCCGGGCCGGCGATGTGCCGCAGCGTCTTCCACCCGCCGCGCATGGCGGTCGGGACCCGGTCGGCGCGGAAGAGGGTTGGGATCGTGTCGCCCGAGGTCGTCGACACCGCGTAGAAAGCCTTCGGTCCGAGCAGCAGCACGCCGTTGACACGGTCGCCTGGCAGCGCCGCCGAGATCGGCGAGGGCAGGTCGATCCGGGTCAGGGTGTTGCCAGCCGCGAACTGGAGCTGCACGACGCGGCCGAGCGCCGGGTCCATGGCGAAGAGAGACAGACCCTCCGACGTGGCGCTCGTGACGTGCACGTCGCACAGCGGGAAGCGGACGTCGCCGCAGGCGCTCGAGCCGCGGGTCGCGAGCGCGTTCTTCCAGTAGCCGTTCTCCGCCGGCGGGGTCGGCGTCGGGGTAGCCGCGTTGGCTGGGCCGGGCGCGCCGAGGAGCAGCACGGCGAGAGGCAGCAGCAGAACCGCGAACGCCCTCGCCACAGCAGCCACGCCGGGCGCGGAGTCTACAACCCGGCGCGCCCGGCTGGCTGTGAGATCCGCTACGCCGGGACGAGCTCCCGGTTGCGCTCCTCGAGCTTGAGGTCCGCCTCCACCATCATCTGGACGAGCTGCGGGAACGAGACCTCCGGCCGCCAGCCCAGCTTCTCGCGCGCCTTGGTCGGGTCGCCGATCAGCAGGTCCACGTCGGCCGGCCGGAGGAGCGCCGGGTCCACCTTCACGTAATCCTGCCAGTTCTTGATCCCCACCACCGCGAACGCGAGCTCGGCGAACTCGGCGACGCTGTGCGTCTCACCGGTCGCGACGACGTAATCATCGGGCTTGTCCTGCTGGAGCATTAGCCACATGGCCCGGACGTAGTCGCCGGCGTAGCCCCAGTCGCGCTTGGCGTCCAGGTTACCGAGCCGGAGCTCTTTCTGCAGGCCGAGCTTGATGCGGGCAACGCCGTTGGAGATCTTTCTGGTCGAGAACTCGAGGCCGCGGCGCGGCGACTCGTGGTTGAACAGCATGCCGGAGCAGTTGAACATCCCGTACGACTCCCGGTAGTTGACCGTGATCCAGTGGCCGTACAGCTTGGCCACGCCGTACGGGGAGCGCGGGTAGAACGGCGTCGTCTCGCGCTGCGGGACCTCCTGGACCTTGCCGAACATCTCGCTCGACGAGGCCTGGTAGAACTTGATCGGCCAGTCGGCGAGGCGGATCGCCTCGAGCATCTTCGTCACGCCGAGCGCGGTGTACTCGCCCGTCAGCACCGGCTGGACGAACGACGTCGGGACGAACGACATCGCCGCGAGGTTGTAGACCTCGTCCGGCTTGGCGGTGCGGATCGCCTTGATGAGCGAAAGCTGGTCCAGCAGGTCGCCGTCGATCAGCTCGACGTCGTTCATCAAGTGGCTGATTCGGTCGTCTATCACAATCGACGTGCGGCGGATCAGGCCGTAGACGTCGTAGCCCTTCGAGAGCAGGAACTCCGCGAGGTAGGATCCGTCCTGCCCGGTTATGCCGGTGATGAGTGCGCGTGGCATGCGGTACCTCCTGGCCCGGCCCAGGTTATTGGCAATTGGCCTGTGCGTCAATTAGAAACCTATTGATTTGACTATTTGTACAAATGGCCGCTTGGCCCCTGGCGCGCTGTGCGACGCGGCGCGCGCCGCACCGTCGAGGGTGGGGCGGTGGTAGGCGGCCGCATCAGGGCAGCGCGCCTCGCGCGACGACCCAAGATGACGCTCGCGGAGCTGGCCGGCGGCGACATGTCGATCAGCCTGGTCAGCAAGATCGAGCGCGGGCGCGTGCGCCCGTCCCTCGCGACACTCGAGCTGCTGGCCGCGCGGCTTGGGGTCCCGACCGCGGAGCTGCTCGGCGGTCCGGCATCGCGCGCCGGCGACGCGGACGCAGCGCTGGCTCTGGCGCGCGCCCGCGCAGCGCTCACCCACGACGACGCGCCCGCCGCGCTCGAAGCGCTCGCCGCCGATCGGCTCGCCGGCGACCCGCTGGCCTCGGCGCTGCGTGCCGCTGCGCTGCTCGAGCTCGACCGCGACGACGAGGCCCTCCGGGCGGCCGACGCCGTCGTCCGTGGCGGGCTGGCTGGACCGAACGACCCGGCGGCGGCCGAGGCGCTCGTGCGGGCGCTGCTGGTGCGCGCCGACGCGCTGGCCCGCGCCGGACGGTTGGACGACGCCCAGGAGGCGTACGGACGCGCCCTCGATCTCGCACCCGAGGACTGGGCCGACGCGCGGGCCGACGCGCTCCTTGGCCTGGCGCGGCTCGCCGAGCGTGAGAGGTCGCCGTCGACGGCGCGCAACTTCGACCGACAGGCGCTCGCGCAGCTCTCGGCCGCCGCCGCGCCGGCGCGCCGAGCGCAGGCGCTCCGCCGCCGCGCGGAAGCGCTCGCCGC
>DASRFH010000130.1:0-59449 GCA_035651675.1 Chloroflexota bacterium
CCGGCGCGGCGGTCCCGCGCGCGGGACGTCCTCGGCCGCGACTGGAAGCCCGCCTGGCTGTTCCTGGCGCCGCTGCTCGTCGTCCTGCTCGGGCTGATCGCCTACCCGTTCTTCTCCGCGATCGTCCTCTCGCTCGAGTACAAGATGGTCGGCGCGCCGGCCGAGTGGGTCGGCCTGGGCAACTACGCCGAGCTGCTCTGGGGCCCGCAGTACTCCCCTATCTTCCGCCACTCGGTCGTCGTCTCGTTCCTCTACACGGTCGTCGCCATCCTCGCCAAGCTCGTGCTCGGCATGTCGATGGCGCTCCTCCTGAACGAGAAGTTCAAAGGCCGCTCGTTCATGCGCGGCCTGCTCTTCCTCCCCTGGGCCATGCCCAGCCTGATCGTCGCGCTCTCCTGGCGCTGGATCTACGACGGCACGCCCAACGGGATGATCAACCTCATCCGGATCGACTGGTTCCACGCCAAAACGCTCGTCCAGTTCCTGGCCAACCCCGACTACGCGCTCTGGTCCGTCATCGTCGCGACCATCTGGCAGGGCACGCCCTTCTGGACCATGATGCTGCTGGCCGGCATGCAGGCGATCCCAGACCAGCTCTACGAGGCCGCCGCGATCGACGGCGCCAACGTCATGCAGCGCTTCCGCTTCGTCACCGTGCCGCAGCTCGGCTCCGTCCTCGTCGTCACCTGCCTGCTCTCGACGATCTGGACCGCCAACTCGATCAACTTCATCTACATCCTGACGCGCGGCGGCCCGGCCGGCGCGACCATGACGTTCCCGATGCTCGCCTTCGACGTCGGCGTCACCGGCGCGCGCCAGATGGGGATGGCCGCCGCCATCTCGGTGCTCTTCTTCCCCATCTTCATCGTCGCGATCTACTTCCTCACCAAGCACATGCTCTCCTCGGAGGCGCGCTCGTGACGACCAGCGCATCGGTCCGCCTCGTCCGCCGCCTCGTGCTCGTCGTCGGCCTCGGCTTCTTCACCCTCTGGACCCTCTTCCCGATCTACTGGATCGTCAGCACCTCGCTGAAGCCGAACGCCGAGATCTACGGCGACGCCGCCCTCTGGCCGCGGTCGCTCACCTTCATCCACTTCGACGAGATCTTCAACCAGACCCGCTTCGGTACCTACTTCAGGAACAGCCTCGAGGTCTCGGTCCTCACCACCGTCTGCGCGATGGCGATCGGGGTGCTGGCCGCCTACGCCCTCACCCGGCTGACGTTCACCGGCCGGACCTTCGTCGCCCGCTCGGTCATCGTGACCTACCTCGTGCCGGGCTCGCTGCTGTTCATCCCGGTCTTCCAGCTCGCCTACACGCTCGGGCTGACCGACAAGGCGCTCGGCCTCGTCGTCGTCTACCTGATCGGGACGGTGCCGTTCTGCACCTGGCTCGCGATCTCGTACTTCAACACCATCCCGCACGAGCTGGAGGACGCGGCGATGGTCGACGGCGCCAACCGGCTGCAGTCGCTGCTGTTCATCATCCTGCCGCTCGCGCTGCCGGCGCTGGCGGTGATCGCCCTCTTCGCCTTCACCAACTCGTGGAACGAGTTCCTGTTCGCCTTGCTCCTGATCGGGCGCGACTCGGAGAAGACGATCCCCGCCGGCCTGGCCGGCCTGATCAACGGCGACGTCTTCCAGTGGGGCGCGCTCATGGCCGGCGCGCTGATCACCGCCCTGCCCCCGGTCGCGATCTACGTCCTCGCCCAGCGCTGGGTCGTCTCCGGCCTGGCCAGCGGCGCGGTCAAGCACTGAGGCACTAACGAAGGAGGAGACCTTCTCAATGGCGCTCGCGAACAAGCCGCTCAGTCGTCGTCACGTCGTCCTCGGCGCCCTCGGCCTCGGCGGGCTCGGGCTGCTCGCCGCTTGCTCGACGGCCGGTCCGTCCGCCCCGACCGCCGCGCCCACCACCGCGGCCAAGCCGACCAGCGCGCCCGCCAGCGCAGCCACCACCGCCCCGGCCGCCACCAGCGCGCCCGCCGCCACCAAGCCCGCCGCCGGCGCCACCACCCCGGCCGGCGGTGCGACCCCCGCCGCCGGCGCCACGACCACCGGCGCGGCCGCCACCCCGGCCGCTGGCGCGACCACGACCACCGCCGGCGCCGCGACCCCCGCCGCCAAGCCGGCCGGCGCGGGCGGCTTCTCCGGCAAGCTCACCGCCTGGGGCATCGTCTCGTTCACCAAGGACGGCGACGCGCTGCTCGGCCAGCAGATGGCCGAGTGGGGCAAGGCGAACAACGTCAACGCCGAGTACGTGCCCCTGCCGGGCTCGGACTACGACGCCAAGCTCGCCGCCGCGGTCGAGTCCGGCGCCATCCCCGACGTGCCGATGATGAGCGGCCAGACGCAGTACTACGTCGCCCAGAACCGCCTGGTCGACATCTCCGACATCTTCGACACCATCAAGAACCTCGGCGGCGGGATGTTCCCGCAGCTCTTCCCCTACGTCCAGGTCAACGGCAAGACCTACTCCATCCCGATGGAGTCGGACCTGTCGGTCATGTACGTCCGGCTCGACCTGATGGAGAAGGCGACCGGCAAGCGCCAGTCGCCCACCACCTGGGACGACGTCGAAGCCATCGCGCGGAAGGTCAACGACCCGCCGAAGCTGTTCGGCATCGGCTTCACGCTCGGCCGCACACCGGACGGCAGCGGCAACATCGTCACCCTGCTCCGCGCCGACGGCGGCACGCTGGTCGACAAGGACGGCAAGCCGGCGATCAACAACGACGGCACCGTCTCGGCCTTGACGCGCGTGCAGCGCTGGTGGAAGGACCAGCTCATCCCGCCGGACTCGCCGTCGTGGGACGACTCGTCGAACAACTCGGCGTACCAGTCGCGCCGCGTCGCGTTCGTCTGGAACCCGGCCTCGATCTTCGCCTACCTCGACCAGAACGACAAAGCGCTCCTCGCCGACACCGACCAGGCGCCCGTGCCGAAGGGCAAGGTCGGCGCGCCCTCGTCGGTCGGCACCTGGTCGTGGTCGATCTTCTCGGCCTCCAAGCAGGTCGACGCCGCCAAGTCGATGATCCAGTACATCATGCAGCCCGACAAGATCGAGGCCGTCTACGAGAAGGTCGGCGGCCGCTGGTACCCGGTCTACAAGGACCTCACCAAGGCGAAGTTCTGGGCCGACCGCCCCTACTTCAACAGCTTCCCGACCGCGATCGAGAACTCGGTCCCGAGCTGGGTGCCGGCCACGCCGACGCCGCAGCTCCTCACGCAGCTCTCCGCGGCCGACCAGAAGCGGATCTACGCCGAGATGCTCCAGGACGTGGTCGTGTCGAACAAGTCGCCCCAGGACGCCGCCGCGGCGGCGCAGACCAAGATGGAGCAGGCGTTCGCCGAGGTCAAGAAGTAGCGCTCGCCACGTAGGTCGCCGCCGGGGCTCGGGGACCGTCGAGCTGACGGCACGGGCCCGGCGGCGTCCTTCCCCCTCCCGCTAAGCCGGCGTCCGTGCTGGCTTGATGTTGGCGTTGAGGTGGAAGACGTTCTCCGGGTCGTACGTCGCCTTGATCCGGGCGAGCCGCTCGTACTTCGCGGCTCCGTACGCCGCGCGGACGCGGTCCTCCTCGTATTCGGCCATGAAGTTCACGTAGCTGCCACCCGTGTGGGCGTGCGGGCGCAGTGCGTCCCAGAAAGAGCGCACCCAGGCGCGCTCCGCCTCCCATAGATCCGGCGTCGGACAGCCGGCCGAGATGTTGAAGACGATCCGAGCCTGGCGGCTTCCGCCGAAGGCAGTCGCGTCGTCCGGAACCGCGGCGTAGGCGCCGTCGAGGAGGAAAACCGGCACGAACGACATCGGCGAGTTCCGCTTCGGCAGGTACTCGACGAACACGTCGATCGCGCCGTCGGTCAGCTCGTCGAGGTAGAGCGCCTTCTCGTAGGCGTGCAGGCCCCACGGCGCGCTCTCGTCGAACAGCTTCTGGAGCTGCAAGTACGGGATCGGCGTGACCAGCTCGAACAGCGGCGGCTTCGCCGCGCGCAGCGGCGCGACCGCCGCCGCGTGCTGCTCGGCGGTCCCGAACCCCACGACGAGGAAGGCGAAGCCCGGCTTGAAGTGGTGCTCCGCCGGCACGAAGGGCGCCGGCGGAGCGCTGAGGCCGCCGACGAAGAGGCCCATGTCCGACGGCACCGTCCGGGCGAACTCGCGCGCGAAGCGCAGCGCCTCGGCGCCGCCCTCCACGCCCCAGAAGAAGAGGCCAAGGTGCACGGTTGGGCCGACCTCGTGCAGCCCGAGCTCGAACGAGGTGACGACGCCGAAGTTCCCACCGCCGCCCCGCAACGCCCAGAACAGGTCGGCGTTCTCGTCGGCCGAGGCGCGCACGACCTGCCCGTCCGCCAGCACGACCTCGGCGCCGAGCAAGTTGTCGGCCGTTAGCCCGGCCTTGCGGGAGAGCCAGCCGATCCCGCCGCCGAGCGTTAGCCCGCCGACGCCGGTGTGGCTCACGAAGCCTCCGACCGTCGCCAGGCCGTGGGCCTGGGTCGCCGCGTCGACGTCGGCCCAGGTCGCCCCGCCACCGCACTGCGCCCGCCTGGTCCGCGGATCGACCGAGACGCGCCGCATCCCGCCCAGGTCGATCATCAGCCCGCCGTCGCACGTCCCGAACCCGGCGTAATTGTGGCCGCCCCCGCGGACGGCGACCTCGAGCCCCTCGCTCCGCGCGAAGCGGAGCGCCTGCGACACCTGCGCGCTCGTGGCGCAGCGGGCGATCAACGCCGGTCGGCGGTCGATCGCGCCGTTCCAGATCAGGCTCCTGACGTCGTAGGCGCTATCGCCCGGCGCGGTGAGCTGCCCCTTGAACTCGGCCCGGAACGCGCCAACGTCGTGCTCGCTCAGCATCGCCATCCGCTGCCTCCCTCGACCCGATCTGAGTCGGCGAGCCTGGGGGAGGCCGGTTGAGGTGACGTGACGGAGGCGTGGGCGCACTGGTTGAGGCGCGTGCCCGCCGACGCGTGGCCCCGGCTATGGCGCCGCCAGACCCACAGCCGGGCGCATCGAGCTGCGGTGTGGGGAGGTGCGGTGATCGGAGCAAAGCACACCACCTGATCCCGATCGGGGCCGCCTGTGGGCGTCGGCTAGTCGAGGCGGCCGGCGGTCCTCGCGCGCCTCAGGCCGCCACCGGCCCCCGCAGCAGCTCGTCGATCGAGACCTGCTGGCCGCTCTTGACCGAGAGGTTGGCGGCGGCGCCGACCAGCATCGACATCGCGCCGGCGCGCGACCCCGCGGTGTGGCCGAGCGGGTCGGGCGGCGGGTTCGGCAGGAACAGGAAGTCGCGCAGCCGGCGGTCGCCGCCCCCGTGGCCGCCGCGCGTCATCGGAACGGTGACGAGCTCCGGCCCCGTGTCGTCGCGGTGCACCGCGATCACCTGGTCGCCGTCGCGCGCGCGCGGACCGGAGTGGAACTCCTCCGCCTCGATCCGCCCGGCCGTGCCGTTGACGGCCATCCGCCACCCCTCGTACGGCGCGTACGAGACGAGCGAGTAGCTGAGCAGCGCTCCACCGCGGTACCGGACGGTCGCGCTCATCGTGTCCTCGATGTCGATCTCGTCGTCGAAGACGCAGCGGTCGCGGAAGTAGCCGTCCTCGGCCTCGGCCTTGAAGTAGAGGCTCACCTTATCCGCGTCGTCGCTGAAGTCGGCGTAGAACTCGCAGCTGTCGGCGTACCGGCAGGTCGAGCAGCGCTCGCCGCGCTCGGGCCGCGTCGGGCCGTACACCCGCCGTTCGCCGAGCGCGAAGACGTGGGTGGGCTCGTCGTCGGTCCACCAGTTGATCAAGTCGAAGTGGTGGGTTGCCTTGTGGACGAACAGCCCGCCCGAGTTCTCCTTCCGGCGGTGCCAGCGGCGGTAGTAGTCGGCGCCGTGGCGGCGGTCGAGGAACCACTCGAAGTCGACGCCGGTCACCGCGCCGACCGCGCCCGCGCGGATCAGCTCCTTGATGCGCGTCGCGTACGGCGCAAAGCGGTAGTTGAAGGTGACGGTCACCTTCTTGCCGGTCCGCCGCTCGGCCTCGAGCACCGCTCGGCACTTCTCGGCGTCGATCGTCATCGGCTTCTCGGTGATCGCGTCGCAGCCGGCCTCGAGCGAGCGGATGATGTACTCGTGGTGGTAGCGGTCCATCGTCGTGACGATCACCGCGTCCGGCCGCGTCTCGCGCAGCATCCGGTCGAAGTCGTCGTAGGCCGGCACCGGGCGCCCACTTGCGGGTGCGGCGGCCTCGGCCACGAGCCGCGCCCGCGTGCGGTTCGGGTCGAACACGCCGACCGCCTCGGCGCAGCCGGCGTAGTCGGCCCGCATCGGCCGCGCGTACATCGACAGCGCCCGCCCGCTCGCGCCCGCGAACGCGTACCGCCTCATCGATTCTCCCTCGTTCCCCGGATGGCCGCAAACGTACCCCGCCCGGTGTGGCGCCCGGCGCGTTCGCGGCCGCTAACCCGCCAGGGCGTAGAATAACGATATGGACACAGCCCCAGGCCTCTCCGTGCCCAAGCTGGCCTGCCGGCTCGGCATTAGCCCTCCCCGGGCTCACCGGCTGCTAGACCGCGAAGGGATTCCCCCCGCGGGTGGGCGTGGGCAGGGACGCCGCGTCGACGCCGCGGTCGCCGCCGTCTCGCTCGTCGCGTCGGCGCCGTCCCGCTGATCCCGCCTGGCTTCGCCCGGATCGACGTGCTGGTGCTGGCCGCCGTCTCGCGGGCCGTGCTCGGGCTGGAGTCGGCTCGGGCGGGCGCGCGCCGGGCAGGTGTGTCGCCGACCGCGGCGAGCGCGGCGCTGCGCCGTCTCGTGGACCGTGGGCTGATCATCCGCCGGCCGCGGCGCCTTGTGCAGGGAGGCGTCCGCACCGCCGATCCCTGGCTCGCGGACCTCCTCGGACCGGCGTGGAGCCCGGAGGTGCTCGCGGCGGTGAAGGCGGTGCATCTGCCCGCCCACCAGCGCGCTGGGCCGCGACGGACCCCTCGCGTGCCAACGAGGTTCGGTCACGCCTTCTGGAGCGCGGACCTACCAGCGATCCGCACGGATCGGGACGCCGACTTCGTCGCCTCCGGCGCGACCTCGGGGTAGATGTTGACCGGGTCGAACGATCCGCACGGATCGGGACGCCGACGTCGTCGCCTCCCGTCTCCTCCAGCTCGACGACGTGGACGCGTGGCTCTGGGCGGCGCGCCACCTGCCGGCCGAGAGTCTGCGCCGTGCGGCTCGCGGCCGCGGCTTCGACGTGCAGCGGCGGGCGCTGGTGGAGAACCTCGTGGCGGCCGGTCCTCCCGCTTGACCGACGGCCGAGCGCTGCCGAGGCGAACCGGTCGTCGCGCACGTCATCCGCGGCCTCGGCTACTTCGAAGACGTCGCGGATGATCTGGCGCTGCCCGTGCCGCGCGAGGACATCGAGCGCTACTGGCGCCGCCGCCAGCCACGGATCGCCGCCGCGCTCGTGAAGAACAGCTGATCGCCGTGCCCACGCTCGTCCTCGTATGCGGGCTCCCCGGCGCCGGTAAGAGCACGCTCGCGCGCAAGCTCGAGGACGAGATCCCGGCCGTGCGGCTCTCGCCGGACGAATGGATGGTCGACCTCCGCGTCGACCTGTACGACGAGACGACCCGCGAGCGGCTCGAGATGATCTTCTGGCGGCTGGCCCAGCGGCTGCTGCGGCTCGGGCAGAGCGTGATCCTCGAATCGGGCTTCTGGCTCCGCTCCGACCGCGACGAGAAGCGGCTCGGCGCCCGCGCGCTCGGCGCGCGCGTCGAGCTGCGCTACCTCGACGTGCCGCTCGACGAGCTCTGGCGCCGCGTCGAGCGGCGGAACGCGACCGGCGCCTGGCCGGCGGCGCCGATCACGCGGGCGCAGCTCGAGGAATGGGCCGGCTACTTCGAGGCGCCGGACGCGGCGGAGATGGCGCTGTTCGACCCGCCCGAGCCTCGAGAAGCCGCCCGC
Organism: Chloroflexota bacterium; assembly: GCA_035651675.1. Classification (GTDB taxonomy): domain Bacteria; phylum Chloroflexota; class UBA6077; order FW602-bin22; family FW602-bin22; genus DASRFH01. The sequence continues at coordinate 7,928 of DASRFH010000130.1, forward strand.
GAGCAGCGGTGAAGGCGAGCTGGTGTGCGAGCGCCCAGGACGCGAGCTTCTCGGGCTTCGCCCTCGCGGCCAGGCTGCCCTCGACGTCCGCGACGGCCTGCCGGTACACGACCTGTTCGACGTCGGCCTGGTGCCGAATCCGTGAAGTCCACCGGGACAGCTAACTGGCTCGGACCGCGGCGGGCCTCACGTCCGCGACGCGCACGGCGCGCCGCTCGGCCGAAGATCGCTCGATCGCCTCGATCAGCGTGTGCCGACGCACCGCGTGCTCGAAGTCGGGGTGGTACGGCTCCCCGGCCGACCAGGCGGCCGCGATGCGGGCGTAGGCCTGCGCGACGTTGCGCGGGGCGCCGGCCGGCGCCCCGGGGGCCGGCACCAGGCGCTCGGGCGGCTCGAGCGGGGTGAGCGCCTCCCTGCCGCGCGCCCCGGCGAGCTGGCTGGGACCGCTGTTGAGCGTGCCGCCCGTGATCACGAGCGTGCCCTCGCGGCCGTAGACCTCGAAGCGGTTGCCGCTTGGGTTGAACGGCACGGTCGCGGTCAGGAACGAGACCGCGGCCCCGCCCTCGAGCCGGCCCGCGACGCTGATCCAGTCCGGTGAGTCGACCTTCATCGTCTCGCCAGTCTCGGTGTTGCGCCACTCCGTGATCTGCGTCGCCAGCCGGGCGGAGAGCTCCTCGATCTCCCCGACCACGAAGCAGAGCGCGTCGATCGCGTGGCCGGCCGCGATCGTGAGCGTGTTGGCGCCGTTGCGCCGGTCGCCCTGCCAGATGCGGCCGATCCCGCGCTCGGCGATCGTCTGGCCGACCGAGCTGAGCCGCACCGAGAGCAGCTCGCCGACGTAGCCGTCGCGCACCAGCTCCCGCGCGTAGGTGAGCGTCGGGTCGCTGCGCGCCTGCAGCCCAACGGCGGTGCGCAGCCCGCGCGACCGGGCGAGCTCGGCCATCGCCTCCGCCTCGGCGAGGTCGCGGCCGAGCGGCCACTCGCAGAAGACCGCCTTGCCGGCCCGGAGCGCCTTGTCCACCAGCGCCTTGTGGCCGGGAACCCGCACGACGACCGAGATCAGGTCGATCTCCGGGCTGGCGGCCATCGCGTCGAAGTCATGGAAGGCGAGCTCCGCGCCGAACGCCTCGGCCGAGGCGCGCGCCGTCTCCTCGTGCGCCGTGCAGACCGCCTTCAGCTCGTAGCGGTCGGCGAGCGCCTTGAGCGCCGGGACGTGGGCGTTGGCGCCCCAGCCGCTCCCGCCCGGGGTGACGGTCGCCCCGACGATGCCGACCCGGATCTTCTCTGCCATCGATCTCCCCTCGTGGTGCGGCGGGTGTCGGGCAGCTGGCCGGCAGCTCCCCGGCCCCTTCAGGACGCGCGCACCCGCGCGGCCGCCGCGTCGGCCAGTGTACCCACCAGCGCGGGATCCGCCAGCAGCTCGTCCAGCGTCCCCCGCGCGACCAACCGCCCCTCGTCCAGGACGAGCACCTGGTCGGCGCGGCGCAGCGCGGCCGGCCGGTGCGAGACGACCAGGCAGGTGACCCCGCGGCCACGCGCGAAGAGCCGCCGCCACAGCTCGGCCTCGGTCTCGGCGTCGAGCGCCGACGAGAGGTCGTCGAAGACCAGCAGCTCCGCCTCGCTCAGGAACATGCGCGCCGCCGCGGCTCGCTGGACCTGCCCGCCCGAGAGCTTGACGCCGCGCGGCCCCACCAGCGTGTCGAGCCCCTGGCCGAGCGCGGCGACATCCCGCTCGAACACCGCCGCGTGGACGGCGCGCTCCATCGCCGCGGGATCCGACGGGCGCCCGAGCCGCAGGTTCTCGCGCAGCGACTCGCTGAACAGCCGCGGCACCTGCGGCGTGAAGGCGCTGCGCGGCGGCACGAAGAACGCCGCCGGGTCCTCGACCGGCCGCCCGTTCCACAGGATCGCCCCGCCGTCGCGCGGCAGCAAGCCCAGCAGCACCCCGAGCAGCGTCGTCTTGCCCGCCCCGACCCGGCCGGTCACGACCGTGAACGCCCCGCGCTCGACGGCGAACGAGACCGCCTCGACGCCGCGCCCGCTCGCCGGGTGGCGGTAGGTGAGCCCGCGCACCTCCAGCCGTGCCAGCGGCTCGCGCGGCGGCGGTGGCGGCGGCTCCGGCGGCGCGCCGCGCAGGTAGACCGGCGCCGGTGCCGCGAGCGCGGCGGGCGGCTCGCCGGGCACCACCGCCCGCATGCGCGCGTAGCACACCTCGATCCGCTTCAGGCCGGTGATGATGCGGCCGATCTCGTCCGGGAACCACTTGAGCTGATCGAGGTAGACGACGAAGAGCGCGAAGTCGCCGACCGTGAACGAGCCGTCCCGGATCGCCTGCGCGCCGAGCAGCAGCACCAGCCCCGCCCCCAGGTGCGTGAGGTTCTGGTCCAGCGCGTCGAGCGTCTGGCCGAAGACGCTATCGCGCACGGCCAGCCGGCGGCGCGCGTCGCCGAGCTCGCTCAGCCGGGCGACCGCGTGCGGCGCCGCGCCGGCCACGGTCAGCGCGAGGTGGGCGCCGAGCACCTCGCCGAGGAAGCCAGTCACCCGGCTCGTCGCGGCGCGCGAGGCGGCGCGGTAGGCCATGATCCGGCCCCCCAGCGCCTCGGCCACGAACGCGCAGAGCAGCAGCGGCGCGAACAGCGCGGCCGTGATCGTCGGGTTGATCCGCCACATCACGAAGGCCGCGGCGGCGGCGAACAGCGTCCGGCCGACAAGATCGCACAAGGCGTCGAGCGCGTCGGCGATCACCTCCGGATCGTCGCGGAAGCGGCTGATCGTCTCGCCGACCGACGCCAGCAGCCCGTGGCGGCCGTAGCCGCGCAGGATGCCGGCGAAGAGGTTGCGGCGCAGCAGCGCGTGCGCCTTCTGCTGCAGCGGGCTCCACGGGTTGCCCAGCAGCGGCCCGGCGGCGAGCTCGGCGACCTGGATGGCCACCATCAGCGCGATCGCGCTCCAGGCGTTGAGTCCCGCCGGCTGGCCGGACACCGCGTCGAAGAAGGCGCGGGTCGCCAGCCCGAGCGGGATCGGCAGCGCGAACATCGCGGCGACGGCGTAGGCGGTGCAGAGCGCGCAGTAGAGCCGGCAGAACCAGACCAGCCGGAACAGGACGGCGAGGGGACTGGGACCCTCGATCCACGGCCTCACGCGAGCGCCTCCGCCATGCCCGCCCGCAGCAGGTGGGCGAAGCGCGAACCCGGATCGCGGGCCAGCTCGGCACGGCGACCGAGCTCGGCGACCCGGCCGTCCTCGAGCACCAGGATCAGGTCCGCCCGCTCGACCGTCGCCAGCCGGTGGGCGATCACGATCGCCGTGCGCCCGTCCAGGAGGCGGTCGATGGCCCGCTCGAGCAGCCGCTCGGTCGCCGGGTCGAGGCGCGAGGACGCTTCGTCGAGCACGACCAGGCCCGGGTCCTTCAGGAAGACGCGGGCGAGCGCGACGAGCTGCGCCTCGCCGGCGGAGAGGCCGCGGCCGCCCGCGCCCAGCACCGTGTCCAGGCCGTCGGGCAGCGCGCGCAGCCACTCGGCCAGCCCGAGCTCGGCGAAGGCGTCCACCAGCCGGGCGTCCGCGACCCCCCGGTCGAACAGCGCGACGTTGTCGCGCAGCGTGCCGTGGAAGAGCTGCACGTCCTGCGTGACGAAGCCGACCCGGGCGCGCAGCGCGTCGAGCCTGGTCTGGCGCAGGTCGACGCCGCCCAGGCGGACGGCCCCCTCGGACGGGTCGTGTAGCCGGAACAGCAGCCGCGCGATCGTCGTCTTGCCCGAGCCCGTCCGGCCGAGCAGGCCGAGCACCTCCCCCGGCGCGGCGCGGAACGACACGCCGCGCAGCACGGGCTCGGCCTCGTAGGCGAACGACACCCCGTCGAGCTCGACCGCCAGCGCGCCGTCGGGCAGGTGGGCGCCGGGGCCGTCGACCAGCCGCGGCCTGGTCGCGAGCAGCGCCTGCACCCGGACCAGGCCACCGGTCGCCTGCTGGAAGCTGTTCATCTGGCGCGTGAGCCGCTCGAGCGGCTGGCGCAGCATGCCGCTGTAGCGGAAGACGACGTAGATGCCGCCGAGCGTGAGCGCGCCGGCGCCGTACAGCGCCACGCTCAGCGCGAGCGCCACGCCGGCGCCGACCGCGAAGAGCACGCCGACCGCCCCGTTGAACAGCGAGCCGGCCATCGCCGCGGCGCGGGCGCCGTGGAAGCGCGCGGCCAGCCGCTCGTGGAAGCGGCGCATGGCGTAGCCGTCGGCGCCGTTCGCCTTCAGGTCGGGCAGGCCGGCCAGCCGCTCCTCCAGGTAGGCGCTCAGCTCCGCCGCGGCCTGGCGGCTCGCGCCGGCCCGCGCCGCCAGGAAGCCCCCGCCGCGCGTCATGAAAAGGAGGGCAGCCAGGGCGAAGAGCGTCAGCAGCGCGCCGACGCGCCAGTCCTCGCGGAAGAGCAGCGCCAGCACGCCGAGCAGGAAGAGCGCGCTGCCGAGCACCTGGACGACGAAGCGCGAGAAGAACTCAGCGATCGCCGAGACGTCGCCGTCGATCCGTTCGATCAGCTCGCCCGGGCTGTGCTCGGCGTGGAACGCCCCGTCGAGCTCGAGCACGTGGCGGGTGAGATCGGCCCGCAGCGCGTTGGTCGTGCGCCAGCCGAGCTCCTCGGCCACGAACGTCTCGGCGACCGCCGCCGCGTGGGTGACGAGCGCGACGGCGAGGAAGAGCAGCGCGATCCAGGCGAGCCGCTCGAGCGGCTCGCCGGCCTCGGCGTGGTCGATGAAAGTGGACGCGATCTGCGGGTTGGCGAGCTGCAGGACGATCCCGGCGAACAGCAGCAGGCCGAGCAGGATGACCCGCGGCCACTCGGGCCGCAGGTAGGTCGCGAGCAGAGGTCGGTTGGGCCTCGACGGCACGTGGCGCTCCTTGGGCAGCACGATTCAGGGCGAACAGGAGCTGGGTGCTGCGGGCCGCCGTGCCGGCGAGCTGGGCGCCGCGCCCGAGTGCCCTCACGCCTCGCCCTCTCCCTCGGGGAGAGGTGGTGTGGGAGCGGGCGCGGCCGCGCGCTCTAGCTGAGCGCGGCCACCGTCGCGGAGGCCCGGAACGAAGGAGCTGCCATGTGCGTGACCTCCGACCGGTGTGCTGGGGCAGATAGTAGCGAGCGACCGAGCACCCCGCAAGCGATGCGGTACGTCAACCACATCGTCCGCGACGACTGGCCGGATAAGGATCTGCGCTTCCTGCGGCGCCAACTACGGCAGGATGCAGGCGCTCACGCCCCAGTACGACCGGACCAACCTGCTCCGCCTCAACCCGATGGTCGTGCGACGGCCTGGCAGCGGGATCGCGGCCCGCGCCCCCCTGGGCTGGTTAACATCCTGCTCCGCTAGGAGGGTGCACCCGTGAAGCTGCTGCGCATCGACCACGTCGACCTCGTCGTCGGCGACGTCAAGCAGTCGGTCGAGTTCTACCGGAAGTTCGGCCTCTACCCCGAGGGCACGATCGACGGCGGCCAGACGGTCTTCCTGTTCAACGGCGACGAATCGAGTCCCGTCCGGCTCGAGCTCCACCAGGCCAGACCCGGCGACCGCGTCGGGATCGACCACATCTCCTTCGCCGTCGACGACGTCGCCGACGCCACGCGCGAGGTCAAGTTCCTGGGCGGCGTCGCGTTCGCGTACGAGGCGTTCGAGAACCAGCAGTCCGGGCGGACGATCTCGAACTGCACCGACCCGGACGGCGTGCTCATCCAGCTCTGCCAGAAGACGTCCGCGGGGACGTACAAGAATTGGGAGTAGGCCGTTAGGCGCGGCCGTTCAGTACACGACGAGGGCTCCTTCGCGAGCTGCCGGAGGATCGGCTCGTACCCCGGCTGCCCGAGTAACACCGCCACAATGGCGGAGCTTTCGACGATCAAATGCCCCGCGGCCCGTGGCCTAGGATCGCCTCTCGCTCCTCCCCGGACAGCGGCTTGCCCAGCACATCTGGCGGGACCTGCGGTCACACCTCACCCGCCAAGAACCGCCGCAGGTCGCGGGCGCGGCTTCGAGCCACGCGCGCCCGCAGCCGCTCCCTCCGCTCCATCAGCGCAGTCTTCACCGCCCGCGTCTTGCTCTCGCCGGCGAGCTCGGCTACCTCCGCCGCAAGGTGCTCGGTCTCAGGGTCCTCTGTTCAGGGCCATACGGCGGGATCTACCCTGATGGTGGAACGTTGCCGTCGTCGCGGCGTCCAGGACGTGCTTGGCCCCGGACTGCTGAGAGGTCGAGCCGGGCCAACCTCTCCGGATCGGTGAGCACGTCGATCGCGACGATCCGCCCGCCTGCCACGACGAACGCCATCACCGAGAACGGCCGCCCGTCGCGGTCGAAGGCGACGACGCCCGCGGCGCCGTTGACCAGCACCGGCTGCACCGGGCCGACCCCCTGGGCGGCTGAGACGGCGCCGCGGGCGATGGCCTGGGCCCCGCGGAGCTCGCGGGGCACACCGGCGGCGAGCGCGCCCGGGTCCTTCCTGAGCACGACCTCGGGGTCGAGCACGGCGAGCAGCCGCTCGAAATCGCCCTTGCGCGAGGCGGCCAGGAACGCGTCGATCACCTCCCGCTGGCCGGCGACGTCGACCTCGGAGGCCGTCGGCTCGCTCTGCACGCGCCGGCGCGCCCGGCTGGCGAGCTGGCGCGCCGCTATGGGCGTTCGGCCCACGATCGGCCCGATCTCCTCGAACGGCGCCCCGAACACGTCGTGCAGCACGAAGGCCACGCGCTCGGCCGGCGCGAGCTTGTCGAGCACGACGAGCAGAGCGAGCCCGACCGAATCGGCCAGCAGCGCCTCGTGCTCGGGATCGAGGCCGTCCGGGCGGGCCACGATCGGGTCGGGCATGCGCAGCTCGAGCGAGTCCTCGCGCCGCGCTCGGCGCGACTCGAGCATGTTCAGGCAGACCCGCGCCACGATCGTCGTGAGCCAGCCGCTCATGTTCTCGACCGCACCCGCGTCGGCGCGGCTGACCCGCAGCCACGCCTCCTGGAGCGCGTCGTCCGCCTCGGCGAGCGAGCCGAGCATCCGGTAGGCGACCGCCCGGAGCCGCCGGCGCTCCGCCTCGAACCGCTCGGCCAGCCAGTCTCGATCGGTCACGTCACGTTCCCCCGCCGCGTCCTGTCATAGCTCTGACCGGCCAGAGCCGGTCGACGTGACGAGGAGGTAGCACGATGGCACGAATCCCTGGCGTTTCCCCACAGCAGGTCGGTCCGGAGGTCGCCGACACGCTCCGCTCCGCGCGCGAGATGATGGCCCAGCTCGCCGGGCGCCCGACCGAGCGCGGTGCCGAGCCGGTCGAGCTGCTGGCGCACGCGCCCGAGCTGCTGCGCGGCATCCTGGCGCACCAGCAGGCCGCCGCCGAGGCGCACCGCGTCCCGACCCAGCTCAAGCACCTGGCCGAGCTGAAGGCCGCCGCGCTGACCAACTGCGAGTACTGCATCGACCTCAACTCCCAGATGTCCCGTCGCGCCGGCCTGAGCGACGAGGTCCTGCTGGCGCTGCCGTTCTACAAGACGAGCCCGCTCTTCACCGAGCGCGAAAAGCTGGTGCTCGACTACGCAGTCGCCGCGACGCGCACCCCGGTCGAGGTCCCCGACGAGCTATTCGCCAGGCTGCGCGAGCACTTCGACGAGGCCCAGATCGTCGAGCTGACCCACGCGATCGCGCTCGAGAACCTGTACGCCCGGTTCAACCTCGCGCTGGGCATCGCCGCCGCCGGGTTCAGCGAAGGCATGGTCTGCGCCGTCCCCGAGCGCGCCTGACCCAGCCCCACCGCGACCAGGTCGCGCGGCCGGTGGAGCGCGCCGTACCAGACGAAGCGCCCATCGCCCTGCGCCACCTGGGTCCGCCGCGTTCCGGCGGGCGGTCGTCTGCTGCTCCGCCCGGCGCCCGTGGCGCTCAGACCGGCTCCGCTCGGTTCGCCAGCCCCCGCAGAACCGTGTCACGGCTGCGCTCGAGGTGGCGCGTCAGGACCTTGGCGAGCATCTCGGGATCGCGCCGGCTGTACGCCTCCAGGATCGCGCGGTGCTCGGCCTGCGCCAGGTCCGCGCGGCGGAAGCCACGGTGGGCCTGGAAGTTGACGATCTGGAGCCGCGCGCTGAGCTGGCGGTACAGCTCGACAAGGTACGGGTTGCCGCTCGTCTCGACGAGGAGTTGGTGGAGGCGGCGGTTGAACGTGACGGCCCGCGGGTAGGTGTCCTCGCGGTAGTCCTCGCCCTCGACGAGCGGCTCGATGCCGTCGACGAGCCCGGCCATCTCGTCGCGCTGATCGAGGGTGGCCGCCAGGACGCCGCGGCGGCCGGCGAACACCTCGATCATCAGCCGCGCGTCCCACACCGCGGCGACGTCGGCAAATGTCAGGCCGCGGACGAACGTGCCGACCTGCGGCCGGACCTCGACGAGGTGCTCGGCGGCCAGTTGGTCGAGCGCGCCCTTCACGGTCGTGCGACTCACGCCGAGCCGCTGCGCGAGCCCCTCCGCCGTCACCTTCGCGCCCGGCGCGAACGCGCGCGTGACGATCATCTCGCGCAGCACCCGGTACGCCTTCCCGGTCAGGTCCTCGTGGGCGGCGCGCAAGTCGAGCGCGCTCCCGTTGGCGGGCTGGCCGATCGACATTCGTGCTCCCCAACCGAGAAGTTGCGGTAGCTGACCGGTAACATGTTACGCTCCAACTGCCCCCAATGCCGATCAACCGATGGCGCTGAACAGCATCCAGGCCCGCGCCATCGCGCGCCGCCGCGGCCGCTCGCTCCTCTTCCGCGAGAAGGTCGACGGCTACGTGATGATCGCCCCATGGCTGATCGGCCTGGTCGTCCTCACCGCAGGGCCAATGCTCGCCTCCGCCGCGCTCGCCTTCACCAACTACGATATCCTCACGCCGCCGAAGTTCAGCGGCACAGCCAACGTCGAGCGCATGCTCGGCGACGAGCTGTTCCTCACGTCGCTGCGCAACACCGCCTACTACACGTTCATCGGCGTACCGCTGCACGTCGCCGTCGCCCTCGGCGCCGCGCTGCTGCTCAACACCAAGGTCACCGGCATCCGCTTCTACCGCACCGCCTTCTACATGCCGTCGATGACGCCGCCGGTCGCCAACGCGCTGCTCTGGCTCTGGATCTACAACCCCGATTTCGGTCTGGCGAACATCGTCCTCTCGACGCTGCACCTTCCGACGTCGAAGTGGCTCTGGGACAAGAACACGGCGATCCCCTCATTCATCCTCATGAGCCTCTGGGGCTTAGGCAGTCAGATGATCACGTTCCTGGCCGGGCTGCAAAACGTGCCCCCCCAGCTCCACGAGGCGGCCTCGATCGACGGCGCCGGCGCGCTCCAGCGCTTCCGCCACGTCACGCTGCCAATGCTCAGCCCGATCGTGCTGTTCAACACCATCATCGCCGTGATCGGCTCGTTCCAGGTGTTCACGACCGCCTACATCGCAACCAACGGCGGTCCCGAGAACGCCACCTTGTTCTACGTGCTCTACCTCTACCGGAACGGGTTCGAGTACTTCAAGATGGGCTACGCCTCGGCGCTGGCCTGGGTGCTCTTCCTCATCGTGCTCGTCTTCACGCTCGTCCAGTTCAAGCTCTCGAACCGCTGGGTCTACTACGAGGGAGACCTGCGCAAGGGATGACGACGCTCCAGCGCGGCGCGCTCCAGCTCTTCATGACGCTCTGCGCGGCCGTGCTCCTGCTGCCCCTCTACTGGATGGTGACGACCTCGCTGAAGGCGGTCGGCAAGGAGTGGCTGATGCCACCCCAGTGGATCCCCAACCCGGTCGTCTGGTCGAACTACCCGGACGCGCTGACCGCGCTGCCGTTCAACTACTTCTTCCGGAACACGGTCCTCATCGTCGTCCTGGCGACGGCCGGCACGGTCCTCACCTCGACGATGGCCGGCTTCGCGTTCGCGCGGCTGCGCTTCCCCGCACGCGGCTTCCTCTTCACGCTCGTGCTGGCGACGATGATGCTGCCGAACGTCGTCACGCTGATCCCGACGTTCCTGCTGTTCAAACAGCTCGGCTGGTTGAACACGCTCCTACCGCTCATCGTGCCGTACTGGCTGGGCGGCACGGCCTTCTCCATCTTTCTGAGCCGCCAGTTCTTCCTGGCTGTGCCGTACGAGCTCGACGAGGCGGCGCGGGTGGATGGCGCCTCCAATTACCGCATCTACGCCGCGATCATGCTGCCGCTCTCACCCCCACTGATCGGCGCGCTGGCGATCTTCTCCGTCCTCCACCACTGGAACGAATTCCTCGGACCCCTGATCTACGTCAACCGGATGGAGCTGCGCACGCTCGCGCTGGGGCTGCGCAGCTTCCAGGGCTCGTTTGCTTCGAACTACGCCCTGATGATGGCGGCCGCCACCGTGACGGTGCTGCCAGTCGTCGCGCTGTTCTTCGCGGCTCAGCGCTTCTTCATGCGCGGCGTGCTCATGACCGGGCTGGCCGGTCGCTGAATACGAATAGAGGGGGACTCAGCAATGGCAAGGATCGTCTCGCGACGGCGCTTCGTGCTCGGCGCCGCCCTCGCGTCCGGCGCGGCGCTGCTCGCCGCCTGTGGGCAGGTGGCCGCGCCCACCGCGGTGCCGCCACCCACCGCGACACCATCCGCGGCTGGTGCCGCCACGAAGCCAGCCGCGGGGGCGACGACGCAGCCCGCGGCCGGCGCCACGACCGTCGCTGCTGCGGCCGGCGCGCCGAAGGCGACCGGCGTCATCGAGATCACGTTCGCCTCGCACGGCGACCAGTCGGAACAAGACTTCTACAAGAAGGCGGTCGAGCGCTTCAACCAGAAGCAATCAGCCATCCACGCCACCTTCCAAGCCGAGCCGACGAACAATTGGCAGAAGTACCTCACGCTGATGGCCGGCGGCACGATGTACGACACGTTCCGCAACGAGGAGAAGCGTGTCGCCGAGTTCGTCGAGCGCGGCGCCCAGCTCCTCGACGTGACCGACAAGGCCCAAAAGGACAAGATCGACAAGGAAGACTTCCCACCCACCGTCTGGGACGAGTTCTTCTGGAAGGGCAAGATGTACGGCTTCGGGCACGACCTCAGCCCCGCCGTCATCTTCTACAACCGCAAGCTATTCAAGGACAAAGGCGTCCCGCCGCCGCCCACCAAATGGGGCGATCCGAAGTGGGACTGGAACGCCTTCGTCGACACGGCCAAGAAGCTCACCTTCGGCGACGGCCCCCAGAAAGTGTTCGGCTTCGTCGGCAACACCTGGTGGGTCTACATGCACCCCTGGATCTGGTCGAACGGCGGCCAGATCGTCGACGACAACGGCAAGCTGACGATCGACCAGCCAGAGACGGTCGAGGCGTTCCAGTTCTACGCCGACCTGAACGGTATCCACCACGTCATGCCGGTCGCCGCCGACATGACCAACGGCCCCGCCCAGCTCTACGAAAGCCAGCGCGCGGCCATGTACATCAACAACACCTCGTACACGATCCGCGCGCGCCAGCTCAAGGACGTCGACTGGGAGATGGCGCCGTACCCGACCGGCAAGACCGGCAAGGTGTTCGACCGCGTGCCGAACAACCTCTGCTCCGCCTACGCCAAAACACCCCACCCGGACGCCGCCTGGGAATACCTCAAGCACATGGCTTCCAAGGAGGCGACGTTCGACGCGCGTGGTATGCCGTCCCGCATCTCCGTCGCCAGGTCGGACGACTTCCTCAAGCGCACGCCGAACCAGAACTGGCAGCTCCTGGTCGACGCCGGCCCGATCCGCCGGACCGAGCCGCGCACGCCGTACTTCAACCTCTTCGACGACACGCTACGTGCCGCCTGGGAGTCCGTCCAGAACGGCAACAAGACCGTCAAGGACATGATCGCCGAGATGAAGCCAAAACTGACCAAGATCCTCGAAGGGCAGGGCTGAGCGCGTGCCACGATCCCCGTCATCCCGAGCAGCGGCGACGAACGGGAACCACAGCCGTCGCGGCGACAACCGGCGCTGGCTGCGGCCCCGCCGCGCCCACGGGGCACCGCCTCACCCCGCTCTACGTGACGAAGCGTGACCCCATTAGCCCTCGCCGCCACCCACGACTTGAACCGCGACCTGACGATCCGGGTGTTCACGGGGGACCCGGAGGTCCCCCGTGTGCCCCTCGTCGGCTACCACTGCCGCCCAGGCGAACGCCCGTACCTCCACCCCGTCCACGCGCCCGGCGGCGGGCCGGTCCTGACCCAGGACCGCCCCAGCGACCATCCCTGGCAGCACGGCGTCTTCACCGGTCTCCACCAGGTGAACGGCCTCGACTTCTGGCAGGAACACCGCTTCCCCGACCGCAGCGGCGTCGTCCGCTTCGAGCACCTTGGCGACCTGCGCGGCGACGGCGAGTCCATCACGTGGACGGGCTCGAGCCGCTGGACGAGCCGCGCCGACGAGCCGATTCTCCACGAGACCCAGCGCTGGACCGTCCGCCGCGGTGCAGCCGAGTGGTACCCGATCGACCTCGAGTGGACGCTCCGCGGCCTGCGCGACGTCTCCTTCGGCCAGCACTTCTGCGGCGGCCTCGCCGTGCGGCTGGTCTACAACCAGGCGCACGAAGTGCTGAACGCGGCCGGCCAGGACCGCGCCGCCGCGCCCGAGCAGCCCGCCGCCTGGTGCGACGTCTCGGCGCCGTTCGACGGCAGCCGCGGCTGGACCGGCGAGGACATCACCGCCGGGGCCTGGCACGGCGTCGCGCTCTTCGACCATCCGTCCAACTTCCGCTACCCGAGCCGCTGGCGCGTCGACGCGCAAGGACTGATCAACCCGAGCCCATCGCTCGCCGGCCCGTGGTCGTTGCCCGAGGGCAAGGTGACCCGCTTCCGCTACCGCCTGATCGTCCACACCGGCAAGGCCGACCGCGACCTCCTCGCCCACCTCCACGCCGACTTCGCCACCGCCCCGGCGTAGCGCCAACCGCTCAGACGGCCGACAGGCCGCCGTCGATCATGAAGTTGGCGCCGGTCACGTACGAGGATTCGTCGCAGGCGAGGAAGAGGATCGCGTAAGCCAGCTCGCGCGGCTCGCCGTGGCGCTTCATCAGGTTGCGCACGCCGGCCTCGCGCATGAGCCGCTCAGCCTCCTCGTACGAGATGTTGTCGCGCCTGGCGCGGTTGCGGATGTGGTACGAGGTCAGCGTCGGGCCAGGGCACACCGAATTGACGCGGATGTTCTGCTCCGCGTGGTCGCACGCCATGTCCCGCGTCATCGCCAGCAGCGCGGCCTTGCTGGCGTCGTACTGCGACCACTTCTGCCGCCCGACGATCGCGTTAGCCGACGAGACGTTCACGATGCTGCCGCCGCCGGCCTTGACCATCTCCGGCACGGCGAACTTCGCGCAGTAGGCGTGCGACAGCAGGTTCACGTCCAGGATGAAGCGCCAGCTCTCGGCGCTCGCGTCGACCACGGTGGCCGGCGGCACGCGCACGCCGGCGACGTTCGCCAGCACGCTCAGCTTGCCGAAGCGCGCCACCGTCTCCCGGACCGCGCGCTCTGCCTCGGCCTCCTGGCTCAGGTCGGCGCCGATCGCGAGCACCCGCTCACCGCTCGGGTCGATCCCGTTCGCCGCGGCCTGCGCCGCCTCCAGGTCCCTGTCGACGACCGCGACCGACGCGCCCTCCTCCCAGAAGAGGCGCGCCGTCGCCTCGCCCATGCCGCCACCGCCGCCGGTGACGATCGCGACTTTGCCCTTGAGTCGGTCAGCCAACGTCTCATCCTCCTGTGCGCTCTTTCGGGATCAGCGTCGCCCCGCCACTCCGAGCGCAGCCACGGACAGCGGCCAGCGCGACCGAGCACCGGCGCCCCGCCCGCTAATCGGACGAGCTGATCTGGATGCTCTCCGGCCCGGCCGTCGACCGCGCCAACGTCGAAGCTCATCGCTGTCGGCCCTCCTCGGAACGGCGTCGAGGGCGATCGCCTTTGCCTATGGTGACTACTCCGCCACGCCCTGCAGCGTCAGCTCGTCGGCGTAGTGGCAGGCGGCCAGGTGGCCCGCGGCGACCTCGCGCAGCGGCGGCGCCTCCACTTTGCAGCGGTCCGTCGCGTACGGGCAGCGCGGGTGGAACGCGCAGCCCGGCGGCGGGTTGCTCGGATCGGGCACCTCGCCCTCGAGCACGATCCGCCGCGAGGGCGCGTCAGGGTCGGCCTTCGGCACCGCCGAGAGCAGCGCCTCGGTGTACGGGTGCTTCGGGTTGAAGTACAGCTCATCGGTGTCGGCCACCTCGACGAGCTTGCCGACGTACATCACCACGACGCGGTCGCAGATGTGCTGGACCACGCTCAAGTCGTGCGACACGAAGACGTACGTGAGGTGGAACTCCTCCTGCAAATCCTCGAGCAGGTTGAGCGTCTGAGCGCGGACCGAGACGTCGAGCGCCGAAACCGGCTCGTCGGCGACCACCAGCTCCGGCCGCAGCGCGAGCGCCCGGGCGATCCCGATGCGCTGGCGCTCCCCGCCGGAGAAGGCGTGCGGGTACCGCCGCATGTACTCCGGCCGCAGCCCGACGCGACGCAGCAGCTCGGCGACGCGCTCCTCGAGCTGACGCCCGCTGGCCACCCCGTTGGCGACCAACGGCTCGCCGACGATCTGCAGCAGCGTCCAGCGCGGGTTCAACGACGAGAACGGGTCCTGGAAAATCATCTGCATATGCCGGCGCAGCGCCTTCAGCTCACGCCGGTCGAGCTTCGCGACGTCGACCACGTCCCCCTCGCCCCGGCGGTAGAGCACCTCGCCCGCGGTCGGCTCGACCGCCCGCAGGATGCAGCGCCCGGTGGTCGTCTTGCCGCAGCCCGACTCGCCGACCAGGCCGAGCGTCTCGCCCTCGTGGACGGTGAACGAGACGTCGTCGACCGCCTTGACCTGCCCCACAACCTTCCGCATCAACCCGCGCGTGATCGGGTAGTACTTCTTGAGGTGCCTGACCTCCAACAGCACCGGGCGGGTAGAGGGTTGGCGGTTGACGGTCGAGGGCAGGCTCGTGGGCTGCTCGGCGGTCACAGCGCGCCCCGCGCCCGCAGCGGGCGGCGAAGCGCCCGGATCGGGGCCGATCTCCTGGGTAAGGCCGTCGCTCGATCCTCCACCCTCAATCCTCACCTCCTCCGTACAACAGGCAGGCGACTTCCCGCCCTTCGTCCACGGAGACGGGGGTCGGCACGATCCGGTCGCACTTGCCCGCCATGAACGCCGGGCAGCGCGTGTGGAACGGGCAGCCGCTGGGGCGGTTGTAGGGACTCGGCACCATCCCCTTGACCGGCGCGAGCCGTTCCCGCGCACCGCGCCCGATCCTCGGGATCGAGCGCAGGAGCGCCTGCGTGTAAGGGTGCTTCGGGTCGCGGAACAACGACCGCACGTCGGCGACCTCGACGATCCGCCCCAGGTACATCACCGCGACCCGCTGCGCCATCTCGGCGACGACGCCCAGGTCGTGCGTGATCATCAGCACCGCGGCGCCGGTGTCGCGCTTGAGGTCGCGCATCAGCTCGAGGATCTGCGCCTGCGTGGTGACGTCGAGCGCGGTCGTCGGCTCGTCGGCGATCAACAGCTTCGGGTTGCACGCCATCGCCATCGCGATCATCGCCCGCTGCCGCATGCCGCCGGAGAGCTCGTGCGGGTACTGGTCGATCCGCTGCTGCGGCCGCGACATGCCGACGCGGCGCAGCGCCTCGATCGCGATCGACCGCGCTTGCGCCCGCGTGACCTGCTGGTGGAGCAGGATGCCCTCGACGATCTGGTTGCCGATCGTGTAGACGGGGCTGAACGAGGTCATCGGCTCCTGGAAGATCATCGCGATCTCGGCGCCGCGGATCGCCCGGATCTCGTCGCCGAGCGGGTCGAGCCGCGTCAGATCGATCCCCACGCCATCCCGGTGGTACACGATCTGGCCGCCGACGATGCGGCCCGGTCGCGGCACGATGCGCAGGATCGCACGGGCGGTCATGCTCTTGCCGCAGCCCGACTCGCCCACGATGGCGAGCGTCTCGCCGCGCGCGACCTCGAACGTCGCACCATCGACCGCCCTGACGAGCCCCTCGTCGAGCGGGAAGTGGACCTTCAGGTCGCGGACCTCGATCAGCGGGCTCGTATCGCCGTTCCGACCGGAGCGGGGAGCTGCCACCGTCACGCTGTTCATCGGACGCGGGTGCCGCACGGGTTGGCCGGGGTCTTTCGTCGCTGCGCTCCTCGGAGCGGTGTAGGAAGGAAACGCGCTCCTCGAAAGGAGCTCGAGTCAGCGTGCGTAAGGATCGGCGGCGTCACGCAAGCCATCGCCGAGGAAGTTGAGCGCGAGCACCGCCACGACCACCGCGCCAGCCGGGGCGAGCAGCCAGGGTGCGACGGCGACCGACCGGATGTTTTGCGCCTCCTGCAACAGAACCCCCCAGCTGATGGCCGGGTAGCGGAGGCCGAGACCAAGGAAGCTAAGCGCCGTCTCGCTGAGGATCATCTCCGGCACCGCCAGCGTCAGCGCGGCGATGATGTGGCTCATGAACGAGGGGACCATGTGCTTGAAGATGATGGTCCGCTCGCTCGAGCCACTGAGCTTGGCGGCCATGATGAAATCCTCTTCGCGCAGCGCCAGGAAGCGCCCGCGGACGACCCGCGCCAGCCCGGTCCAGCCGATCAGCGACAGGATGATCGTGATCGCGAAGTAGACCCGCAGGATCGGCCAGTTCGCCGGCAGCGCGGCCGACAGGCTCATCCAGAGCGGGATCGCCGGCATCGACCGGACGAACTCGATGACGCGCTGGATGATCGTGTCGACCGTGCCCCCGTAGTACCCGGAGACGCCGCCGATCACGATACCGAGGATGAACGTCAGGAACACGCCGACCAGACCGACCGACATCGAGATGCGCGTGCCGTAGACGACGCGCGAGAACACGTCGCGACCCTGGGCGTCAGCGCCGAAGAGGAAAACCCGCACGTCCGGGCTCGCCACCCCGTAGAGGTGGACGTTGGCAGGGACGACGCCCCAGAGCTTGTACGGCGCGCCCGGCACCAGAATCCCGAGCGGGTGCATCGTGCTCGTATCCTCGGCGAACACGAGCTGGAGCGTGTTCAGGTCGCGCTTGCGCGTCGTGGCGTACACGAACGGGCGCAGGTGGAAATTGCCCTCCGTATCGACGAACCGGATCGCGGTCGGCGGGTTGTAGGCGAAGCGGACGTCCTGCGCCTCCGGATCGTACGGCGCCAGCGGCTCGCAGAAGATCGCCACCAGGTAGAGCAAGATGACCACCCCGGCGCCGGCCAGGGCGGCCTTGTGGCGGCGGAACTTCCACCACATGAGCTGCCACTGCGAGGCGACGTAGATCTGGTCGTCGCGAACCTCGGTCAGGACGTCGCCGGGGAGGGCAACCGCGGTCGCGCTCACGACAGCCGTATCCTGGGGTCGAGCCAGGCCAACAGGATGTCCGAGATGAGCGTCCCGATCACGGTCAGGACGCTCAGCATCAGGAGAAAGGAACCCGCCAGGTACATATCTTGAGCCTGCAAGGCCGTCAGGAGCAGCGGGCCGGTCGTCGGCAGGTTCAACACGACCGAGACGATGACCGAGCCCGAGACCAGGCCCGGCAACGTCCACCCGACCGTGCTCACGAACGGGTTGAGCGCCATCCGCACCGGGTACTTCAGGATCAGGTCACGCTCTTTGACGCCCTTGGCGCGGGCGGTCTCGACGTACGGCTTGTTTAGCTCGTCGAGCAGGTTGGCGCGCATGATCCGGAACAGCCCGGCGGTCCCTCCCAGCGCGAGCACGATCATCGGGACCCAGATGTGGGCGAGCAAGTCGCCAACCCGCGCCCAGCTCCACGGCGCGTTCTGGAACTCCGGCGAGAAGAGCCCGGCGACCGTCAGGCCGAGCTTCGAGAACGCCAGCCACATGATCACGAGCGCCAGCAGGAAGTTCGGCACGCCCAGCCCGACGAAGCTGACGAACGTGAAGAGGTAGTCGCCGGGCGAATACTGCTTGATCGCCGAGTAGATCCCGACCGGGAACGCAACCACCCAGATGAAGAGCAGCGAGGCGAGCGACAGCGCCACCGTCAGCGCCAGCCGCTCCCAGATCAGGTCGGCGACCGGCTGGCGCCACTGCAGCGACTGCCCGAAGTCGCCGTGCAGCAGGATGCCGCTCATCCACTTGTAGTACTGGACGTACATCGGTTGGTCGAGCCCGTACTGCTGGCGCATGGCGTCGATCACCGACTGGTCGACCAGTTGCCCCTGGCTCTGGAGCGCGATGATCTGAGATGTCAGGAAGTCACCCGGCGGAAGCTGGATCACGATGAACGAGATCACCGAGATCACGAAGAGGGTCGGGATGAGCAGCAGGACGCGCCGAAGGATGTACGTCAGCATGTCGTCGCCGACCCGACCACCCCTACGCCATCCCGCGCGCGGCGAGGGCCCTCGGCCGGCGCGTGGACCACCGCCCGGCGGTGCTCCTCGCCGCGGTCGAGGCCCCTCGTCGCTGCGCTCTTCTTCGGAACGGCATGCTGTTGGAAGGCGCTCCTAAACGTTGGTCAGGAACCACTGGTCCCCGCGCCAGGGGTGCCAGTACCAGTTGGCCGCGCCCCACCAGATCTTCCGGTTCCCCATGTTGGCGGGAAAGACGTTCTCCACCGTGTTGTGGACGACGATCGGGTTCGGCGAAGCGTTCACAACGCCGATCACGTAGAGCGTCTTCATCACCCGGTCGTAGACGTCCGTCCCGGCCGCCTTGTACTCGGGCGTGCCCATCACGGTCGTCTGCCACTTGTCGAACGCCGCCTGGAGGTCTTTGGCCTCCTGCGGCGGCTCGACGCCGGCCTTGCCGCCCGACGCGATCCAGTCGATCCAGCCCTTGCAGTAGGTGATCGCCGAATTGCCGCCGGGGCCGAACTTCGACCCGGCCGCGCCGTAGGTGTAGGCGGCGCGCTCGAGCTGGCGGTCGACCTGCCACCCGCTGGCGTCGTGCTGCATCGAGTTCAGCCGCGTCAGGATGAAGGCGCGCTCGCGGCCAGCCGCCTCGGCCTTGATCCCGAGCTTGGCCCAGTGCTTGACCACCAGCTCGCAGACCTCCTTCTTCGGCCCCTCCTGCGGGAGGTAGTCCAGCGTGAAGGCCATCGGCTTGCCGTCCGGGCGCAGCCGGATGCCGTCCGGGCCCCTCTTGTCGAGCCCGAGCTGGTCGAGCAGCTTGTTGGCCTGGTCGACGTCGTACTGGGCGAACGCGTCGGCCCACTCCTTCTTGTAGAAGCTGGCCGTCTCGTTGATCGTCGCCTGGCGCGGCTGGGCCTGGCCGAGGAAGACCAGCTCGTTGATCTCGCCCCGGTTGATGCCGAGCGACATCGCCTGGCGCCAGCGCACGTCGCCGAAGATCTTCTTCAGCACCGGATCGGGGTGGTTCTGGTTGAACGCGATCGCGACGTCGGCACCGCGCTCGCTCGTGGTCAGGTAGACCTTGTAGTTGCCCTGCGCCTCGCCCTGCTTCAGCACCGGGTAGTTGACGAGCTGGAGGTCGAGGCCCGCGATGTGCACCTGGCCGGAGGTCACCTTGAGGTTCTCGACCTCCGAGTTCGATGCGTACTCGATCACCAGCTTGTCGACGTACGGCAGCTGGTTCCCGTCGGTGTCGACCCGGAAGTAGTACGGGTTGCGCTCGTACTCCTGCTGCTGACTGGTGTTGTTGACCGGCCGCCACGGTTCGAGCACCGGCATACCGGTGTCCTGCGCGCCGTAGTTGAAGCCCGAAGCCCCGATGCCCGTGATCTTCGTGAAGCGCGAGGCCCAGCCGTCAAAGCCGGCCGCCTTCGCGTTCTTGTCGGCGTCCGGGTTGTACTTGGCGTGGAACTGCGACAGGTACTTCTTCGGGCGCCACGGCGCCGACGGCGCGCCCGAGTAGTGGATCAACGAGAACGCCGGGTTCGGCAGCTTGAAGTCGAACTTGACGGTGTAGTCGTCGACTTTGGTGACCTTGATCGGATCGCCGCCGACGCGGTACGCGCCCGGCACCGACGGGAACAGGTCCTTGTTGAACTGGATGTCCTCGAAAAAGAACAGCACGTCGTCGGCGGTGAACGGGTCGCCGTTCGACCACTTCACGCCCTTGCGCAGGTAGATCGTGCAGCTCTTCAGGTCCTGGCTGAACTCGTAGCCGGTCGCCATATCCGGGTAGATCTGCGACAGATCGTCCGAGTAGCTGAACAGGCCGACGGTCTGGGCGATCTGGAGGTCGCTCGTCGTCTCCGGCGCGAGCGCGACCCCGCGCAGCGTGCCGCCGTACTTGCCGATCTTGTTGGTCGGCTTGACGACGATCGGGTCCGGCGGGAGCCGCTGCTCGACCGGCGGCAGCTTGCCGTCCTTGACGAGCTGCGCCAGCATCGGCGCCTCGTTGAACTTCGCCGGCTTCGGTGGGTTGCCGTACTGGTCCGGCAGCTTCGCGGTCGAGCCCGCCGCGGCCGGCTTGGCCGCCGCCGGCGACGAGCTCGCGGCCGGCGTGCTAGCCGCCGCGGCCGGCGCGGTCGCCGCCGCCCCGGCTGGCGACGGCCCGGCGGCCGGCGCCGAGGTCGCCGTCGCCGCGGCTGGCTTGGCCGCCTCGGTCGGCTTCGCCGGCACCGCGGTCGCCGGCGGCGGCGCGCCGCACGCCGCGAGCAGCGCGCTCGCGCCGGCGCCCGCCGAGATCGCCAGGAATACCCGTCGCTTCATGGATCGCCTGCCTTTCACTGTCAACTCTCCCCCAGGAATGCCCATCTCCAGGTTCGACCTCCTACGCGCTGACCAGCGCCGGCGGCGTGCGGTGCCGCGCCGGAATCACGTCCGAGCGTCCGACCACCTTCCCCAGCGCGGCGTCGACCCGCGCCAGGACGTCGAACGGGATCGTCACCTCGACCGCGCGCACGTTCTCCTCGACCTCGGCGACGGTGCGGCAGCCCGAGAGCGCCACCGCGACGATCGGGTCGCGGAGCACCCAGGCGAGCGCCAAGCGCGGCAGCGTCGTCCCGATGCGCTCGGCCAGGCCACGCAATTCGTCGACGACGTCGAGGTTCGCCGCCAGGTTCGGCCCGAGCAGCCGCTGGCCGAACAGCACGCCGCTCCGCCGCCAGTCACCCGGCTCGAAGACCTGGTCGCGCCGGAACGCGCCGGTCAGCAAGCCGTGCGCCATCGGCCCGTACGCCATCACGTTCAGGCCGAGCTCGCGCGCCGTCGGGAACATCTCCTTCTCCCAGCGGCGGTCGAACATGTTGTAGCCAACCTGGTTGGTCACGATCGGCGCGTGCTTAGCCATCTCGCGGAGCTCGTAGGCCGAGTGGTTACACACCCCGACGTAGCGGGTCTTCCCCTCGTCGACCATCTCGGCGAGCGCTCGGGCGGACTCCTCGATCGGTGTCTCCGGGTCGGGCCAGTGGATCAGGAACAGGTCGAGGTGGTCGGTGCCGAGCCGCCGCAGGCTGTCCTCCAGCCCCCGTTTCAGCTCGGAATAGCGCGCGTCGGCCTTGCGCGTCGTCGTGACCGGGTCCCAGGTTTGGCCGCCCTTGCTGACGAGCACAACCTCGTTGCGCCGGGTGCCGAGCGCGCGGCCGAGCGCCTCCTCGGAGCCGCCGAAGCCGTAGACCGGCGCCGTGTCGAACAGCGTGACGCCGAGGTCGATGGCCCGGTGGACGGCCCGCGTCACCTCGGCCTCGTCGGTGCTGCCGTAGTGCGAACCGCCCATCTCCCAGCAGCCGAACCCTATCGCCGAGACCTTCAGGTCCGACCTGCCCAACGTTCGGTATTCCACCGTCGTACCTCCTGCGCCTCGTCCAGGGTCAGGCCGGCGGCGCGATCGACGCGCCAGGCTGCAACTCCGGGCGCAGCACGACGCGCCGAGGTTCGAGGCCCGGGCCGGCGCCCAGCCGCTCGAAGAACAGCTCGACCGCCCGGTGGGCCACCGCTTCGGTCGGGTACTCCCAGACGCTCAACGCCAGCCCGGGCAGCAGCGGCACAGGCGGGCTCGACCCGACGACGGAAAGCTCGTCCGGCACCCGCCGGCCGGCGGCCTGGACGGCCTGGACGGCGCCGACCATCTGCGGGCTCGTCGTGACGACCAGCGCGGTCGGCGCGGGTCGCCGCTCGAGCGCGGCCGCGGTCAGCGCGTACCCGCCGCCGACCGTGCCCTCGCCGGCCATGACCAGCTCGGCGTCGACCGGGACGCCGAGCGCGGCGTGAGCGCGCCGGTAGCCCTCGATCCGGTCGGGGCCCGAAATCGAGTCGCGCGGAAGCGTCACCAGCGCGATCCGCCGGTGGCCGAGCGCGAGCAGCCGCTCGGTCGCGGCTTCGACGACCGACACGTGGTCGACCACGACTGCGTCGGCACCCCGGCCATCGAACGGCAGCTCGCGGAAGACGTACACGATCGGCAGCCCGCGTGCGGCCGCCTGCTCGAGGTCGGCCCGCATGTCGGAGGTCGGGTAGACGAGCAGGCCGTCGACCCGGCTCGCGTACAGCATGCGGAAATACGAGCGCTGGCGCGCCTCGCGGCCGCCGGTTGCGCAGATCACGGCCAGGTAATCCCGCCCGGCCAGCGCCTGCTCGATCGCGGCGGCCAGCGCGGCCTGGGTGGGGTTCACCAGGTAGGGAATCAGCACCCCGACCGTGCCCGTGCGGTTCACGCGCAGGCTCCGGGCGGCGCGGCTCGGCTCGTAGCCCAGCTCGGTCACCGCCGCCAGCACCCGCTCCCGCTTCTCGGGCCTGACCGGCTGCGAATCGTTCAGCACGAACGACACGACCGACGGCGAGACGCCGGCATGCGCGGCGACCGCCCGGATCGTGACCGGCCGCTTGACGCCGTCAGCCGTCGTCGTGGCTCCCTCCTGTCCGCTCGCCAGTCGAGTTGACCAAAAACGATTTTGACGCTAAACCATCGCCCGGTCAACCCCGAAGGAGTCGAGGCAATGCCCACGCTGTTCGAGAAGATCCTCGGGATCGAGGCGGCCGCGGCGATCGCCAATTCGATGGGTGACGTCTCGGAAGGCCTCTCGTACGAGGAGATCGAGGCCAGGTACGGCTTCCTGGACAGGCTGCTGCCCCAGGACGAGCCCGAGCGCTTCCGCAAGCAAGACTGGGGCACCGTCTTCCACTACAAAGCCCACCACCGGCCGCCCGGGATGGCCGAGGACGGCCAGGAGCGGTACCGGCTGCTGACCAGCGCCATCCTCGAGAAAGGCGGGCGGATCACGGTCGAGGACCTCGCCCGGACGTGGGCGCGCGACATCAAGCCGGAGAACTTCGGCTACCTGCTCGGCCCCCAGGACGAGGTGATCTACCGGTCGATCATGGCCGGCATCCCACCGAGCGAGATCGGCCGCTACGCGATCTGGCCGGCCTTCATCGGCACCTCCAAAATGATCGTCCCGATCGGCATCGTCAACGCCTGCAACCCGCGCCAGGCTGCGCTCGACGCCCACGACGTCGCCCGGCTGAAGGACGTGAGAGGACGGGCTGGCAACTACGCCAACGAAGTGGCGGCCGGCATCGCGGCCGGCATCGCCGAGGGGCTGAAGCCAGGCGCGACCGTCCAGGACGTCGTCGACGTCGCGCTCGGCGAGCTCTCGAGCGCACCCCGCGAGGAGGTCGAGATGGGCCTCTCCTGGGCCAAAGAGTGCGGTGGCGACTGGAAGGCGCTCCGCCCGCTGTACGCCGACTACTACAAGCACCGCCGCATCTCCAACGCGGTCGAGGTCATGTCGGGCGCCGTGGCGCTGCTCTGGCTGACAGGGCCCGACCCCAAGGAGGTCATCCTCCGCTGCGTCAACTTCGGCCGGGAGTCGGACTGCCGCGCCTACGTCGCCGGCTGCTGGGCGGCCAGCATCGCCGGCATCCAGGCACTGCCCGAGGAATGGGTGCGCACGGTCGACGAGGCGATCGCGAACGACCCCTGGACCGTGTCGAAGCGCTCCCTGCGCGAGAGCGCTCAGGGTCTGTACGACGCGCTGATGAACGAGATCCGCCGCTCGAAGGAGCAGATCGCCCTCGTCGAGCAGCAGTGCGCCGCCCCGGCCTGACGGCCTGCGCGCTTGCCCGACGAGGTTTTCGCTGCTATGTATCGATCCGGCGACGAGGGGCATGCGCACGAGTCAGTCGTGGTGCGACCCGCGCGCTGCGCGTGCGCGCCTGCCAGGGGAGCGTCGAGGCACGGGGCTCTGCGCTCGTCGTCGCCGATCCCCGCCAGCCCCGAAACGACACGGCACGGCGAATAAAGGAGGGAGCGATGGCAACCGTCGAGCAGGAGCTGCGGTACCGGGTCGTCGAGGGCTGGGAGAAGGCCCCGGCCAACGCCAACCGGCAGGACGCGGTCGGCGTCGGCGTCGACTCGCGCGGGCGCGTCTACCTCGTCACGCGCGTGCGCTCGCAGGTGCTCGTCTACGAGCAGGACGGCACCTTCGTCGCCGCCTGGGGCGAGGGCCAGTTCACCGACCGCACCCACGGCCTGACCGTCGCGCCGGACGACACGGTCTGGGTCGTCGACGACGGCGCGCACACCGTCCGCAAGTACACCGCCGACGGCAAGCTCCTGCTGGAGCTCGAGGCGCGGGGCCGTCCGGCAGCCGAGTCCGGCTACGACGGGCGCACGCTCGAGAGCATCGCCCGCGGCGGCCCGCCGTTCAACCGGCCGACCAACGTCGCGGTCGCCCCGAACGGGGACCTGTATGTCTCGGACGGCTACGGCAACTGCCGCGTCCACCGCTTCAGCCCCGACGGCAAGCTGATCCAGTCCTGGGGCGAGCCGGGCACCGGCCCCGGCCAGTTCATCCTGCCGCACGGCATCTGGGTCGCGCCAGACGGCCGGGTCCTGCTCGCCGATCGCGAGAACGACCGCATCCAGGTCTTCAGCCCGAGCGGCGAGTACCTCGCCGAATGGGCGGCGCTGCGCCCGACCGACGTGTGCCTCGACGCCGAGGGGCGCGTGTACGTCTCGGAGCTCGGCCGACGCCCTGGCCCTCGCCCGTGCAACCTGGGCGAGGCACCGGAGCAGCCCGGCCGCGTGAGCGTGCTCGACCAGCAGGGCAACGTGCTCGCCCGCTTCGGCGCCAGCGAGACCGACCGCGCCGCGGCCGGCAACTTCGTCGCCCCGCACTGCATCGCCGTCGACGCCGAGGGCGCGATCTACGTCGGCGAGGTCACCCACACGATCGGCGTCCGCGGCGGCCTCGTCCCCGAGGGTACGCACACCTTCCAGAAGTTCGAACGCGTCTGACCACCTTCCGCCGTTCCCAGCGGAGCGAGCAGCACAGGAGCGCAGCCACGTGTCCGACAAGCCGCGCGTCGGGTTCATCGGCCTCGGCCTGATGGGCATGCCGATGGCCCGCAACCTCCTCAAGGCCGGCTACCCTCTCACCGTCCACAACCGCTCGCGCGGCAAGGTCGACCAGATCGCGGCCCAGGGCGCCACGCCCGCCAGCAGCCCGGCCCAGGTCGCCGCCAACAGCGACGTCGTCCTGAGCTGCGTGCCGATGCCCGCCGACGTGCTCGATGTGTACCTCGGCGCCAACGGCGTCGTCTCGGCGGCGCGGCCGGGTCAGATCCTGTGCGACATGAGCACCGTCTCGCCCGAGACGCACAAGCAGGTCGCCGAGGCCGCCGCGGCGAAGGGCGCGAGCTACCTCGACGCCCCGATCAGCGGCGGCGTGGCCGCGGCGCGCGACGGGACGCTCGCGATCATGGTCGGCGGCGAGCCGGCCGTCTTCGAACGCGCCAAGCCCGTCTTCGCGGCGATGGGCAAGAACATCTTCCTGGCCGGTCCGGTTGGCGCCGGGACGACCGTCAAGCTGATCAACCAGATGATGCTGGCGATCGCCGGGATGGGCGTCTTCGAAGGGCTCGTGACGGGCACCAGGGCCGGCATCGATCCGGCGCTCCTGGTCGAGATCATCTCCAGCTCGTCCGGCTTCAGCCGCGCGCTGGCGAACTGGGCGCCGGGCATCCTGAACGGCAACTTCCAGCCCGGCTTCATGATCGACCTGTTGCACAAAGACCTGTCGCTCGCGGTCGGGATGGCGCGCCAGCTCGGCGTCCGCGCCATCGCCGGTGCGACCGCCGAGCAGATCGTGCAGGAGGCACGCGCCGCTGGTCTGGGCAAGCTCGGCACCGCCGCCCTGATCAAGCCGCTCGAGGCGAACGCCGGCGTCGAGGTCCGCGCCCGCCGGTAGCGGCCCTTCCGTCCGCCATCGCTCCACCAAAAATCAACCGTTCCACAACCACGAATCGGGCTCCGGCCCTGATCAAATAGGGCCCCTGGGGAGGAAGGCGGGATTGCGGTTGCCAGGCCGGTTCCGGGCGTGGACGGTCCTCCGGCTCGGGCTCGGGCTCGGCCTGTGCGCCGGCCTCCTCCTGCCAGGCAGCGGCGTGCTGCCCTCGGCCAGCGCCGACGCGGCCGACTGGGACGTGCCCGGGGGCCACTTCTTCACCCAGACCGGCGGCGGCACCGGCAAGGGGTACCTCGTGGCCGACGACGGGGCAGCCGCCTTCTGGAGCGCCTTCCAGTCGCTCGGCGGCGTCGCCGTCGTCGGCTACCCCGTCTCGCGCCGCTTCATGCACGGCGGCTTCGTCACTCAGGCGATGCAGAAGGCCGTGTTCCAGTGGCGCCCGGAGTCGAAGTCGGTCGCCTTCGTCAACGTCTTCGACGACCTCTCCGCCGCCGGCAAGGACGACTTCCTCCTCGAAGTGCGCTCGACGCCGAAGCCGGCGCCGTTCCCGGACGAAGCGGGACGCCCCTTCGGCGACGTCATCAAGATCAGGCAGTCGGCGCTCGACGTCCGGCCGGCGATGAAGGCCATCTACTTCGTGGCCGGCGACCCGGTCTTGCAGTACGGCCTGCCGACGTCGCAGGTCGCCGACATGGGCAGCCACTTCGCCATCCGGCTCCAGCGCGCGGTGATCCAGGAGTGGAAGCAGGACGTGCCGTGGGCCAGGGCCGGCCAGGCGACCGTCGCCAACGGCGGCGACATCGGCAAGGAGGCCGGCCTCTGGCCGGCGGCCGCGGTCGTACCCGGCGATCCGACCGACGCCGGCCCGGTGGTCGCGCAGCCCACGTCGCCGCCGCCGCCGGCCGCCACGGCGACGTCGACCCCACTGCCCAAGCCGCCCAACGACCTGGCGCCGACGCCGACACCCAAACCGTCGCCCACCCTGCCGAAGTTCGACTGCAAGAACCTCAACCCCGAGCTCCTGCTCGCGGTGGGCACGCCCACCACCACGCCGACGACGGTGCGGCCGCCCACCCCGACCAGGACGCCGACGCCCGACCCCTGCTCGGGCGGCTCGGCCGGCCGATGACCTGCGCTGCGTGCGGCGCGGCGCTGCCAGCCGCGGCGCGCTTCTGCCCGGGCTGCGGGGCCGCCGTGCCCAAAGAGCCGCCGACCGCCGTCGGCGGGGACCAGATCGTCGTCGGCACCATCTCGGGCAGCAGCGGCGTCGCGATCGGCCGCGGGGCCAGCGCTCGGATGACGCAGGGGCCCACCGGCGACGAGCTCGGCCGCCTGTTCGCGCGGATCTACGAGCAGATCGAGCGCCGCCCGGCCGACCCCAACGCCGACCCCACCGAGCTGGCCCAGACGGTCAAGCGGATCGAGGCCGAGGCAGCGAAGGGCCCTGCCGCCAACCCCGACCGCGTCGATCGGTGGCTGCGCACGCTCGCCGAGGTCGCGCCCGACCTGCTGCAGGTCACCGCCAGCGCCCTGGTCAACCCCGCGGCCGGGGTCGCCGCGGCTGTTCAGGCGATCGCGACGCGGGTGCGCGCCAGCTCGACCGCGTCCGAGTGAGGCAGGCGGAGAGCACCGTGGATGGCCGTCGGTGGCCTTCCGGCTGACCGCCTGGCGGCCCTGGCGCCGCCCGGCTGGTGGCGACCACATCTCCGTCGGCGACGTCGCGGACAGCGAGGCCGTCGCGATCGGTCCGGGGGCGGTCGCGCGCGTCGACCGCCGGAGCGGCGGCGTCTACGTCGAGGGCGGCAAAATGGTGGCCGCCACCGCCGCGATCGTCGGCGTCCTCGCCTACGCCTTCTGGCGCGTCAACCAGCCCGGCTGCGAGCTGCGCCAGTACAACATCGCCGTCGTGCCGTTCGGCCAGGTGGACGCCCGCGGCCAGGTGGCTCCCTGGCCCGAGGGCGCGACGCTCAGCCGCGGCACGTTCGCGACGCTGCGCGACGAGATCGGCGCCGACAAGGCGTTCAAGGACGTGGTGGGCGTCTGCTACCACGACGTCCAGCCCATCGGCGAGACCGACCCCGTCAAGCGCGGCGAGCGGGCCGGGCAGCTCGCTCAGCAGCTCCACGCCAACCTGCTCATCTACGGCAACCTGACCAGGCAGTCCGCCGGCGAGGCGTTCGCGCCGGAGTTCTACGTCGACGTCAAGGAGCTCCGCGGCGGCGAGGAGCTCGTCGGCGCCGGCAAGATCGGCCGCCCCGTCGCCTTCGTCCTCTCGGGTCTGGGTGGCATGCCGACGCAGGGCGAGGTCGCGGCGCGGACCCAGGCGCTCGTGAAGTTCGCGGCCGGGCTCGTGTACTTGCAGATCAAGCAGTACGACCTCGCCGCCCAGCTCTTCACCCAGGCCGCCCAGGTGCCCGGGTGGAACGAGGACGACGGCAAGGAGGTCCCGCACCTCTTCGCCGGCACGGCGTTCAAGCTGCGCAACGGCCCCGGCGACCTCGACCGCGCGCGCCAGGAGTACCAGACCGCCGCGACGATCGACCAGCAATACGCCCGTGCCTACGTCGGGCTGGGGCTGGTCGCCTACCAGCAGTACGTCCGCGCCACACCCGACCAGGAGATGAAGTACCTCGACGAGAGCCGGAGCTGGTTCGACCGCGCCGAGCGCGCGACCGAGAAGCCAGCGGCCGGCTACGTCGACGAGAAGGTGGCCGTGACCATCGGCATCGTAGACGTCGAAAAGGCCCAGCGCGTCAGCTCCGCGGCCGAGCGGGAGGCTCTGCTAGCCGAGGCGGAGCAGAAGTTCGCCGAGCTTATCCGCGAGCACGAGCAGAAGAAAGACGACGCCACGCTGACGGGCATCACTTCCAACGCCTACCGCGGGCTCGGCACGATCCAGGAGCTGCGCGGCCGCGCCGACGAGGCCGTCAACAGCTACCAGCAGGCGATCGCCACGGCCGCCGACCACCCGGACGTGCGCGACTACGCGCAGGCCCGGATCGCCGAGATCCAGCGCCAGCGCGGCGCGGCCGGTTAGCGCTGCCCCGTCGTTCCGAGCGCGGCGAGGAACCTCGGCCGTTCCGTTCGTACGCGCGCCCCGGCGTTTAGCGGCAGTCGGGCTGCCCCGCCGCCGCGGTCCTCGGGATGACGAGCCGTCGTTAGGGCGGGCCTGCCGGACTTGGGCGCCCGCGCCGCAAGCTCGTGACCTCGCTCGCCGACGTCGCGCGGGCGAAGCCGTAGACGCCAGCGGCGCTAACCATGACGTTCACGACCGCCGCGAAGTACTGCCACAGGTTGAGGCGGTTAAGGGGATCCGGCTGCGAGGCGGCCCAGATCACCACGCCCAGGAACGACAACCCGAGGACGACGTACGGCCCGAACCGGTTCGGCACGCCCCAGAACTTCAGCAGTTGCGTGAGCGCGGTGACGCTCCCGGCGACCGCGATGACCGTTTCGCTTGGCATCTCCCCTCCGGACGGGCCGTGTGGCCCCGGCCCAGCCTGTTCCCCGGCCCGTCCGAGTGTCAAGGCGCCACCGCGCCCGCGCCCGTGCGCTCAACCAAAGAGCAACAAAACCTCAACCACAGCCGCTCGGCCGGCAGCCCGCCGCGAGAGTAACCTCGGCGGACCGCTGCAGCCCAGTTGAGGAGGACGAGTCGAGATGCCCCAGATCGCACACTACGGCTGGATCCCGGATCTGCCGGACCAGCGCGATTTCCTGTTCGCGGCCCCTCAGGAGGTCATCGCTGCTCTTCCGCCGCGGGTCGACCTGCGTCCGCAGTGTCCGCCCGTGTACGACCAGGGTCAGCTCGGGAGCTGCACGGCGAACGCCATCGGCGCGGCGTTCCAGTTCAGCGCGATGAAGCAGGGGGTCGCCAACCAGGCGGCCCCGTCGCGGCTCTTCATCTACTACAACGAACGGGTGCTCGAAGGGACCGTCGACAGCGACAGCGGCGCGATGATCCGCGACGGCATGAAGGTAGTCAACCACCAGGGCGCGCCGCCCGAAACCGACTGGCCTTACGACATCGCCAAGTTCCGCGAGAAGCCGCCGCAGAAGGCGTACGACGACGGGCTCCAGAACCAGGTGACCACCTACCGGCGGGTCACCCGCGACCTGAACCAGATGAAGGGCTGCCTCGCCGCCGGCTACCCGTTCGTCTTCGGGTTCAGCGTCTACGAGAGCTTCGAGAGCCCGGACGTGGCCCGCACGGGGGTCGTGCCCATGCCGCACCCGGGCGAGCAGCTCCTCGGCGGGCACGCGGTCCTGGCGGTCGGCTACGACGACGCGCAGAGCCGCTTCATCGTCCGCAACTCCTGGGGGGCGGGCTGGGGCCAGGCCGGCTACTTCACGATGCCCTACGCCTACCTCACGCAGCGCAGCCTCTCGTCGGACTTCTGGACCATCCGCCTGGTCGAATGAGCCGCCCGGCGCTGGGCCGGGGACGTTCGGGGTAGCGGCGTGGCGGTCGAGTCGGTGCGCGCCGACACCTTCGTCGAGCCGGCGGCGCTCGAGGACCGGGAGCGGGTCGAGCAGCGGGTCTGGGTCGCCGGTGCCGCGGTGCCGCTGCGGCGCGCCCTGCGCTCGGTCCAGGCCGCGCTCGTGGCCTCGGCGCCGACCGTCCCACTCGGGGCCGCCCTGCTGACGGTCGCGGCCTACCTCGCGCCAGCCCGGCTGGCCCTTGGCGAGCCGCTCGCCTTCTACGGGGCTCCGCTCGTGCCGGCTTTCGCCGACCTCGTGGTCGCCTGGGTGGCTCTCACGCTCGGCTGTCTCGTGCTCGGCTGCGCGAGCCCCGACCGGGTGAACGGCGACAGCTACGAGGGGCTGCGCCTCAGGCTGGTCGACCTCGCCGAGCGCTGCCGGAGCCTCGGCGCGCCCGCGCGCGGCGACCCCGCGGTCGAGCACGCCCGCCACGTCGCCGAGGTCCACCGCCGGCACGTCGCCCAGGCGCTGCGCGAGCCGGGCCCTGGCTGGGTGCTCGGCTCGACTTACCTCGCCCTTTGGGGACGCTTGTGCTCCGCCGAGGAGGCCCTCGTCCTCGTCGACAGCAAGAGCCGGGTGATCGGCGACGGCCTCTACGACATCGCCAGGCTGGCGGGCTCGACCATCGACGATCGGAGCGACCTGGCGCGCCGAGCCAGCAACGCCATCGCCGTGCTCGGGCGCGGCACCCCGTCGCACGACCTGCCGCTGGGCCCCACCGACGAGGCCGGCGCCCGCGAGGACCTCCAGTTCGTGCGGCGGACTATCGACGACTTCCGCCACCAGCGTTGGGCCGGCCTCATCCGCGCCCGGAACCGGCTCGGCGTCGTGACCGGCCTTACCGGCCTGGCGATGTACGCGCTGCTCTGGCTGGCGGTCGCCCAGGGCGTGGCGCGCGAGACGATCGGCATCGCGACCACCTACTACCTGATCGGCTCGGTCGTCGGCTTCCTGAGCCACCTGCACGGCGAGGCGAACCGGCCCGCCGCGCCGATCGTCGACGACTACGGGCTCTCCGTCGCCCGGCTCGTCGTGACGCCCCTACTCTCCGGCCTGGCGGCGGTGGGTGGCGTCGTCATCGTCGCCCTGCTGTCCCTCACGCAGACGGGCTCGACCGGCGCGCTCGAGTCGCAGCCGCTGGTGCGCTTCCTCGACCTGGGCACCCACCCGTTGAACGTGCTGGTCGCGGCCACGTTCGGCCTCGCGCCGGGCCAGCTCATCAGCCGCTTGCGCCAGCAGACCGACGAGTACAACGCCGACCTACAGAAGAGCCGGGCCACGGATCGGCAGCCGCCGAGCGCCGGGGCGGCGCCGGCTGCCTGACTTCGCGAACGGCAGGAGAAGTTCGGAACATGAAGCCAAGCACGTCGAAGCTCTCGGTCTTCGCCGCGCTGCAGATGCGCGTGGCCTCGCTGCTCGACCGCGCCGTCGGCTGGGACCGCCTGCCGGTGCCGCTTGGCCTCTTCACCCTGGTCGGCCTGCGCACCCAGCTCCGCCAGGAGAACCTCCACGACACCGGCAAGCTCCCGAGCAAGCCCGTGCCGCCGCCGACGCCGTCGCCGGGTGACCTGACCATCCGGACGGCCGACGGCACGTTCAACGACCTCTCGTCCCCGACGATGGGCAGCGCCGGCACCCGGTTCGGCCGCAACGTGCCGCTGAGCCGCGTCGACGTGCGGAACGAGCAGGAGATCGTGGCGAGCCCGAGCCCGCGCGTGGTGAGCCGTGAGCTGCTGACGCGCGAGCAGTTCCAGCCAGCCACGACCCTGAACCTCCTCGCCGCCGCGTGGCTCCAGTTCCAGGTCCACGACTGGATGAGCCACGGCCGCAACCAGAGCGAGCATCCCTTCGAGATCCCGCTCGCCGATGACGACCCGTGGCCGCAGCATCCCATGCGCATCCCGCGTACCCGCCGCGACCCGACCCGCCCGCCCGGCGCCGACGGCGGACCGCCCACGTTCGTCAACGTCGCCACCCACTGGTGGGACGCCTCCCAGATCTACGGCAGCGACCTCGAGACCCAGAAGCAGCTGCGCTCCGGCGTCGACGGCAAGCTGACCGTCGGTCCCGACGGGCTGCTGCCGCTCGACCCGAAGAAGCACGTCGACCAGACCGGCGTCAACGGCAACTGGTGGATCGGACTGAGCGTGATGCACACGCTCTTCACGCTCGAGCACAACGCGATCTGCGACCGGCTGCGCGCCGAGAACCCGACCTGGGGCGACGAGGAGCTGTTCCAGCGCGCCCGCCTCATCAACGCGGCGCTCATCGCCAAGATCCACACCGTGCAGTGGACGCCAGGTATCCTCGGCCACCCGACGCTGCAGGTGGGCATGCGCGGGAACTGGTGGGGGCTCGCCGGCCAGCGGCTGTACGAGTTGCTCGGGCGCATCAGCGACAGCGAGGTGATCAGCGGCATCCCCGGCTCTTCGACCGACCACCACACCGCGCCGTACGCCATCACCGAGGAGTTCGTCGCCGTCTACCGCATGCACCCGCTGATCCCGGATGATTTCAGCTTCCGGGCCGTCGCCGACGACCGCGAGCTCCGGACCTGCACCTTCCACGAAGTCGCCGCGCGGCAGGCGCGGACGGTCCTGCACCACGTGCCGATGCGCGACGTCATCTACTCCTTCGGCACGATGAACCCGGGGGCGATCACGCTCCACAACTACCCGCGGTCGCTCCAGGAGTTCGTTAAGCCGGACGGAGATCGCGCCGACGTGGCCTCGATCGACATCCTGCGCGACCGCGAGCGCGGCGTGCCGCGGTACAACGACTTCCGGGAGCTGCTGCACAAGCCGCGCGTCCGGTCGTTCGAGGCGATGACCGACAACCCGGAGTGGGCCGAACAGCTCAGGCACGTCTACGGCGACGTCGACCGGGTCGACACGATGGTCGGCCTGTTCGCCGAGCCGAAGCCGTTCGGCTTCGGCTTCAGCGACACCGCCTTCCGCATCTTCATCCTGATGGCCTCGCGACGCCTCAAGAGCGACCGCTTCTTCACGGTCGACTTCACGCCCGAGGTGTACACGCAGACCGGGCTCGACTGGATCGAGCGCAACGGCTTCGAGACGGTGCTCCTGCGCCACTTCCCCGAGCTGCGGCCCGCGCTGCACGGCGTTGCCAACCCGTTCGCGCCCTGGCGGCGCACGTCCCAGTTCCCAGTCGGAGCGCGCTAGGTGAGGGCTCCCCGTCGGCCGGGCGTCGGGCTTCGCCGAGGCGTGCTCGTGGGGTGCCCCCTCACGCCGCCTTCGGCCGCCCTCCCCCACCGTTAGAGGGCCTGGGCCAGTGTCCCGCCTGGCCAGGCGCATCAGCGGCGTCCTGACCCAGCTCTTCTACCTCGAGCGGCAGGTCGACCCCTACTTCCGCGACGCCTTCGACGCGCTCCTCCAGCGGCCGCTCGTCGAGCTCGTCCAGGCGGCGATCCGCGCCCGCCGGCCGACCGAGCCGCTCGGCATCGCCGAGGAACGCTGCCTACCGGACGAGGACGCGACCGCCGACGCGATCGTCGCCGAGATGTCCTCGTTCCTGCGCCAGCACCACCGCCCGGGCCACTACGAGCGGGCCGGTAACACGAAGACCTACGGCGTCGTGCGCGGCAGCTTCGACGTGCTGCCCGACCTCCCCGACGAGCTGCGCGTCGGCGTCTTCGCCGAGCCGCGCAGCTACCGCGCCTGGGTGCGCTTCGCTGGGCCGGGCCCGCTCTCGCCGCCGGACATGCGCGACAACGGCATCCTCAGCATCGGTATCAAGCTGATGGGCGTCGACGGCCCGAAGCTCATCGACCACGAGAAGGCGACCCAGGACTTCACCGGCATCTCCGCGCCCACCTTCACCACCCCGAACGTGGTCGAGAACCTCAAGCTCCAGCGGCAGCTCGCGCGGGGGACGCCGATCCTCTACTTCGTCGACCCCCGCGACTCGCGCTACCTCGACGGGCTGATGCAGGGTCTCTACGCCCGCGTCCACCACAGCCCACTCGAGGTGCCCTACTGGAGCTGCGCGGCGTACCTCTTCGGGCCAGGCCGGGCCGTGCAGTACAAGGTGCGGCCCCGCTCGGCCGCGCGCACGCCCATCCCCCGCCACCCTGGCCCGAATTACCTGCGCGAGGCGATGGCGCGCACGCTCGCCGAACGTGAAGTCGTCTTCGACTTCATGGTGCAATTCCAGACCGACCCGCGCCGCATGCCGATCGAGGACGCCTCGATCATGTGGCCGGAGCGGCTGTCGCCGTTCCGGCCGGTCGCGACGCTGACGCTCCCGGTCCAGCGCTTCGATTCGCCGGCGCAGCTCGCCTTCGCCGGGAACCTGTCGTACAACCCCTGGCACGCCATCCCCGAGCACCGCCCCCTCGGGAACCAGAACCGAGCCCGCAAGCAGATCTACCTGCGCCTCTCCGAGCTGCGGCAGGCGATGAACGACCAGCCCCACGTCGAGCCCACCGGCGACGAAGTGTTCGCCTGACGGCGCGTCAGCCGGCGTCCAACGAGGCGAGGTAGCGCACGGCGCGGATGCCCGGCAGGAAGAAGTAGGCCCCCCCGCGCGTCGTCACGAAGCGCGGCAGGCCGGTGATGCGCCGGCGCACCGGATGCGCCGGCATCGTGAACGTCGCGCCGTGCGGGCAGCGCGGCCCGACGAGCGGATCGGCGTCGTCGTACAACCCGGCGAACTTGTGGTTGTTCACCCACGTGTGCTGGACGAACTCGAACTGCCGCGCGAGGTTGGCGTTCAGGCAGATGAAGTAGATGCCGCGCTCGGGGTCGTCCGGCGGCGCCGGTTCCAGCGCCTGCTCCTGCGGCAGGGCAGGGCCGTACTCGCGCCCGCGCCGCAGGATGCGGTGCCGCCGGTTGATCGCCAGCGACTTCTCCGTGCCCGGGCTCGGATCGAGCGAGTCGCGCGGGTTCGCGCGACGGACGTGCGCGCCGAGCGGGCACGCGTAGCCGAGCTCGTCTTCGGCGTGGTAGGCGAAGTCGTTCCGCTCGGCCAGCGCGGGGTCGTCCGCCTCCGGCGCCAGCACGAGCGACGCCCCGCTCGGCCAGCGGCCGACCATCTTCGCGGCGAGCGCGGTGCGGGCCTGGGCGCCGCCACCGCTCCGTTGCGCGACGCCGTCGAGGAACTGCCAGAAACCCCGGACGTCCTGGGCGAGCTGGCGGAAGACGAGGTAGCTGCCGTTCCGCCCCAGGTCGCGCTGGCCCGAGCCGCCGGCGTCGCGCGGCAGCAGCCCGCCGGGGTCGGCCGCCGGCTCGAGCAACGGCCGGTCGGTCAGCAGCCCGTACTCGTTGGGGTAGCCGAGCACGAACTCGCCAGCGCGCACCACCGTGCCCGGCGGGGCCGAGCCCGTCTTCGACAGCCCCTCGACGATCGGCTGGGAGATACCGTCCCGGAACCCGAAGTGCTCGACGCCGTCCAGGTTGGTGGTGTCGAGCCGACGAACGACGGAGACGCCAGCCGCCGCGAGGGCAGCCTCCTCTACGGCGCACAACGCCGAAAGCGCCGCGTCGTCGA
Source organism: Chloroflexota bacterium (assembly GCA_035651675.1). Lineage (GTDB taxonomy): Bacteria > Chloroflexota > UBA6077 > FW602-bin22 > FW602-bin22 > DASRFH01. The sequence continues at coordinate 44,062 of DASRFH010000130.1, forward strand.
CGGCGAACAGCATCAACACCGCGTGGACGGCCGGCGTCCCGGGCCCACCCCACGACCAGCGTTCCGGCGCGCTCTCCTCCGTGTCCCCCAGGATCCGCTGGCGGTTGGCGTCGGTCATGCCGGTCACGAACTCGTGCGAGAACTGCGCCAGCGCCCCCTCCGGTAGGCCAATCGTCGCGAGGCCCGCCGACGTGAAGGCCAGGTTCAACGCGGTCCTATCGGGGCGGGTGGCGGCGTCGGTCAGGCGGTCGACGAGGGAGGCGAGCCAGCGCCGGCACGCCGTGGGGTCGTCGACGGCGAGCAAGAGGTACCGCGCCGCCACCAGGTCGGCGTAGCCCCGCGCGACGAGCCCCTGGATGTCCCCGAGCTCGAGTCGGGCCGTCACAGCCGGCGCAGCCATGCCGTGGTCGCCGCCTCGTCCAGGTCGCCCGCCAGGCCGTCGCGGATCCGCGCGTTGTTCTCGGCGTTCAGCGCCGTCACGTCGTCGTACGCCGCGTACCAGACCTGGGTCGGGAGCTGGTGGTTGCGGATGAAGTACTTGAACGCCAGCTCGTCCTTGGCGCCGTCGAGCACGAGCCAGTTGGTGCGCGGGTAGCCGACGCCGTTGCTGAACACCGCGTTCAGCCCCCACGACACCTTGTCGATGAAGTCGTCCATGTACGCCTCGAGGCTGCCGTCGTAGTTGCTGCCGAAGATGAGCCGGCGGCCCCCGTCGAGGAAGACCCAGCGCGCGAAGTGGATGGTCTTGACGCCAGTCAGGTCGGCGTGGTTGAAGATGTGCCGCACGCCCCAGTTCGCCAGGTAGAGGATCGTCCGCGCTGTGACCTGCCGGAGCAGCCCCGGCTTGAGGTAGCCGATCGCGGTGAACTGGTTCTGGGCGACGCGGTCCTCGAGCGCCGCCAGCGCGTCGACCCGGCGCGGGTCGGGGCGCACGATCGGCGCCGCGTCGGTCAGCTCGGCGCGGCGCAGCAGCGCCAGGTAGAACGGCAGAACGAGCAGCACGAGCGGGAACACGGCCAGCAGCGCGAGCGGGAGCGGGACCAGGTCCAGCGCCGCGCGGACGCGGGCGACCACGCCGGGCGACTTCCGCGGTGCCGTCGCCCAGCTCAGGGAACGGTCGCCGGCGACGAACCTCCGAATCGCCTCGCGCACCTCGGCCGGCCGCGCGCGGGACCAGTCCCCCCCGCGGTCGAGGAACTCTTCGATCGCGTCGCGCAGCCGCGCCTCACGCCGGATCTCGTGCACCGTGCGCCCAGTCGTGTTGACGTACGTCGCGGCGGCGGGGACCTGCCGCGCGCGCAGGAACGCCAGCCGTCCCGGCTGGGTGGCGCGCCGGCCCACCGGGTAGTCGACGCAGTGCCCGAAGACGCGGTCCAGCCGGGCCCCTGCCAGACTGACCAGCCGGACGAGGTGCCGGTCGGCGGGGCCGTCGACGTCCGCCATGTAGACGAGCTTGCCGAGCACCGGCCGCCCGTTCGGCAGCACCGTCGGCTCGACCGTGACCAGCCGCGCGTAGTGCACGTCGTGCAGCGCGCCGAACGGGACGACCTCGTTCCTAGCGGGGTCGCGGCCCAGCTCCGCCAGCACCTGCGCGAGGGCCTGCTCGCGCCCCGGGATGACGTCCGCGACGAGCGTGACGGCGCTCTGCTCGGTCACGATGCCTGCCCGCGCCCGAAAGTCAGCACGAAGTTCAAGATCCTGACCCTGCCCCAGTACACCTGCCCCAGGTACGTCCCCGGCGCGATCTCGCGGATCTCGTCGCGGATCTTGTGCGCGACGAGCGAGGTCTTCGAGTAGTCGAGGATGATCGCGTCACGCCCGTCGAACCAGCTCGGCGCCCGGTACACCTTCGCGCGGATCGCCCGGACCCCGAACGGACCGACCTTGTTCAGCAGCTCGCCCTTGGCGGCGTCGACCACCTTGCCCTGCCAGGCGAGCCAGTGGGCGAACCGCGCCGCGATCCCCTCGATCGGGGTGCCCGGCGCGACGATGGCCGTCCCCTCGCCGTCGCCGTTGGGAATGGGTCCGACGTCGGCCCGGCGGAACAGGTCGTCGAGCTGCTCCTGGGTCATGGCCGTGAGCTCGCCGATCGTCGCCGCCATCGCCCGCTCAGTCCACTGAGGTGGCGTCGAGGAACGGTTGAACCGGCGTCGAGAAACGGTTGGGTGGCGGGGCTACGGCGCTACCGCGATGCCGGCCGCGGCCAGCACGCTCCAGGCGATCTCGGGGTGGAAGATGTCGCCGTGCGCGCCGGCCGGTGGGCCGCCGGCCGCGATCACGGCGTCGCCGTCCAGGTTGACGAACCGACCCGGCGCGAACGGGTACGCGGCCGTTCCGGCGGGACCGAACGGAACGCCCTGCGCGTCCACGGCCTGAGCGCCGTCGTGCCCCATGGCGCCCCAGCGGAAGAGCACGTCCTCGATCGCGCTGGCGTCGTCGCCGCTGGCGATCGACGCCAGCGGGTACAGGTCGCCGACCGCCGTGTCGAAGCGGGAGTGCGTCACGACCAGCGGCCCGTCGACCCGGGCGGCCAGCCCGGCCAGCGCGCCAGCCCGCGACGGATCGAACGGGAGCTTCTCGGCGAACGCGAAGTGCGAGAACGCGCCTTGCAGCAGCACGAGCGACGCCACCGGCGGGGCCCCGCCGTCCGCCGGGAGCCCGGCCAGCGCGTAGGAGACCAGCCGGCCGCCGAAGCTGTGCCCCACCAGGTGCAGCCGCGGCGCCGGCTGCACCGCGCGGATCCGGCCGAGCAGCGGGCCGAGGCCCAGCTTGCCGACGACGCCGGCGCGCTTCTTCATCTCCCAGTACGTCGCCTGGCGCAGCGCCTCCTTCGCGCCGTCCCACAGCCAGTCGAACACGTCGCCGAGGTCCGCCGTGGGCGGCTGTGCCCCGCCAGTCGTCCGGGCCGCGTTGCCGAACCGCTCGAACACCCGCAGCGGGTTCGAGCGGCTCTCGCCCACGAGTCCGCCCGCCTCGCCGCCGTCCTCGACAGTCGGCGCGACGTCCGGCGAGTCGGCCAGCTCACCCATGAGCTGCTTGAAGCGCCGGAGGCTCCTGCGCGATCGCGGTCGGCTGCCCAGGAGCGATGCCAGCTCGCGCACCGTGTCCTGCTTCGCCGGGAACGCCGGCAGCAGGTCAAGCACGAGCTGCTCGTCCGTCGCGGGCGGTGGGCGCGCGACCGCCGCCGCGGTGGGCACCCCGGGCGAGGTCGGCGCCGGCACCGCCTCGTCCGCCCAGCGGATCGACGGCCAGATGACGCCGAGGACGCCGATACGCGCGTCGCGGCGGACGGTCGGCTCGCCGAGCAGCGCGGCCACCTGCTCGAAGAACCGCTCGTACATCGCCAGCGCCATCTCGCGCGTGTTGTTCCATCCGTGCGAGCAGACGAACAGGTCGGTGACCTCCTGCCCCGGCAGCTCGGCCAGGAACGCGTCGATCGCGTCGGGCTGGGCGAGCCCACCGCTCTCGTCGAACGAGGCCACCCAGAACGGAAAGCCGGCGACCTGTCCCGCCATCGACCAACTCCGCGCGCGCGGCGCAGGGGCAGGCTACCGGCTCGGCGTTGAGGTTGGGTTGTCGGGCACGCGTACGCTTCCAGCGTGAGCTGGTTGGAGCTGTCGATCGAGACGAAGGCCGAGGCGGTGGACTGGGTCTGCTCCCTCCTCTCCGCCAACGGCTACGACGGCGAGGTGCGCGTGGGCGCGGGCGGCGCCGGTTGGCCGCACCGGGTGGCGTTCTACCTACCTCGCGCCGACCGGCGGGCCGCCGCGCGGCTGGCGGAGGCGCTCGACGGAGTGACCCGCACCGGCATGGCCGGCGCTTTGCGCGTCGAGCCGGTGGCCGGCAAGCCGCGCGCCCCGCCCGAGGCGGCGCGCCCGCTCGGGCGCCGGTTCGTCCTGCTGGGGCCCCTGGCGCCGGCGCCGCCCGCGGGCGACCGGCTGCCGATCCGGCTCGGCGCCGGGTTGGCCTTCGGCAGCGGGCTGCACCCGACCACCCTGGCGACGCTGCGGCTGGTGGAGCGGCACGCGCGGGCCGGGCAGCGGGCGCTCGACCTGGGATCGGGCTCGGGCATCCTCAGCATCGCGCTGGCCCGGCTCGGCGCGCGGGTGCTGGCGCTCGACAACGACCCGGTCGCGGTCGAGGCGACGCGCGCGGCCGTGCGCATCAACGGGGTCGGCGACGCGGTCGAGGTGCGGCACGGCAGTCTGGGCCGCGGCGCCGGCCTGGGCCACTGGCTCCGGTGGGCCGAGCTGGCGGTCCCCCGGCGGTCGACCCGGCGGGGCCCTTCGACCTGATCGCCGCGAACGTGCTCGCGCGCTTCCACGCCGAGCTGGCCGACGACTACCGCCGCGCGCTCGCCCCCGACGGGGTCGTCCTGACCGCCGGCTACACGCGCGACGCCCAGGCCGACGTCGCCCGCGCCCTGGCCGCGGCTGGCCTCGCCCCCCTCGACCGCGTCGCGCTGGGCGACTACGTCGCCCACGCGTACACCCGCTAGCTGGCCCGCCCTTAATACACTCCTGGCGAGCGTCCGCGGATGGCCGCGAAGGAACGGCTGCGCCGCCTGATCGACCAGCTACCGGAGCGCGAGCTGGCCGACGCCGAGCGGGTGCTGGAGGCTTTACGCGCCCACCACGCCGATCCGTTGGCGCGCAAGCTGTTGACCGCGCCTGGGGATGAGGAGCCGGAGACCGAGGGCGAGCGGTCCGCCGTTGCGGAGGCGCGAGCCGCGCTCGTCCGCGGCGATGTCGTCAGGGATGAGGACTTGGACCGCGAACGCGAGGCGTGACCTGGGCGGTCGTTCGGACGCGCCCGGCCGTCGCCGACCCGCGGCGGCTCGACCGCCAGACGACCGAGCGCATCCGCAGAGCAGTCCGGCGGCTCGCTGACGAAAGCACCGATGACGCGGCTCGTCTCCAGGGTGTCTCGCCGCCGGAGTGGCGCCTCCGGGTGGGCGACTGGCGCGTCAGGTTCGCGCACGACTTCAAGTCCCGGACCCCTCAGCTCTTGCGCGTCCGGCACCGGGCGCGAAGCGTACCGCGAATGAGGGGGATGCGAGGAGGGTTCGCGGTCGGCGCTGGTGGCTCAACCGGCACGCTGGCTGAGGACGAGGTCGAGTACGCCGCCCACGACGACGCCGGCGGCGCCGGCGGCGATGACCCAGAGGCCCAGCTCGGGGCCGGCGCCGGGCGGGAGCTGCGCGAGCCCGACGAACAGCGCGGCGAGCGGCACCAGCCCCACGACGACGAGCGCGGCGTTCCATAGCGCGCGACGGGCCGTGAACGCGGTCCCGGCGGCCAGCAGCGCGGCGAGCACGCCGGCCGCCGGGAAGAGCAGCACGAGCGCCCGGAGCTGCTGCACCTCGGCCGGGCCGCCGCGCGCGCCGGGCATGAAGCGGCGCAGGTCATCGGCCCCGGCCAGGAAGCGGCCGAGGAACAGCCCGCTCAGCGTGATGCCCTGGCCGTTGCCGACCGGTACCGCGAGCCACGGCATCGCGTAGGCCGCCAGCAGCGCCAGCGCGCCGACGAGCGCGACCACCCGCCCAACCGGCACCGCCGGGCCCACCGTGGCGCGGCGTGTGCCTTCCATCGCGGCGACAGGATAGACGGTGTGCCGTCTCGGGACACGCTAACCGGCGAACGGCGTCACGCACTCCTTGGGCCGACGCCCACCAGGTGGCGCGTGAGCCAATCGCGTGCCAGGCTGGCTACCGCCTCGAGCGCGCCGGGCTCCTCGAAGAGGTGGGTCGCGCCCGGGACGATCCGCAGCTCGACCGGCGCGCGCATCCGGGCGCGCGCTTCCTCGTTCATCGCGATCACCGGCGCGTCGGCGCCACCGACGATCAGCAGCGTCGGCGCCCGCACGCGCGGCAGCGCCGCGCCGGCCAGGTCGGGCCGCCCGCCGCGCGAGACGACCGCGCCGACCACCTCGGGCCGCTTCGCCGCCGCGACGAGCGCCGCGCCTGCGCCGGTGGAGGCGCCGAAGTAGCCGATCGGCAAGCTGCCCCGACCCCCACCCTCTCGAAGCGGGAGGGGGGACGCCGAGAGGAGCCAGTCGGTGGCGGCGACGAGCCGGTCGGCGAGCAACCCGACGTCGAAACGGAGCTGGGCGGTGCGCAGGTCCACCGCCTCCTCCTCTGGTGTGAGCAGGTCCATGAGCAGCGTTGCGAGGCCGGCCCCTTGCAGCACGCGGGCGACGAAGCGGTTGCGCGGGGAGTGGCGGCTCGACCCGCTGCCGTGGGCGAAGAGGACGGCGCCGCGCGCGCCCGGCGGAACGACGAGGTCGCCGTCGAGCGTGACGCCGCCGGCCGGGATGCGGACGGCTTGGCCGGTCGGCTGGGCTTCCTCGGCCATCAGAACCCCCTGGGGAACGTTTCGGGCGGCTCGCTCCTCTCCCAGCGCGGTGTGCGCTCCATCGGATACAGCACGCGCGTCTCGGCGACGTCGATCAGCGCGTCGAGCTGCACGGCGCGGTGGGGGTCGTGGCTCAGCCGCTCGGCACCCAGGGGGCACGGCTGGCGCGCGTGGGTGGTGGCCGTCGGCTCGGTCATCGCGCGGACCCGGCGGCGGCGCGTTCGGCGGCGGCTCGCTGGAGAAGGTCGCGCACCTCGGCGTCGGTGGTCTGGGAGAAGTCCTCGTACCAGAGGCCGACCGCGTAGAAGTCCTCAGGCGTGAGGACGCAGACCACGTCGTCGACCTCGCGCGCGAGCGCGTCGCGCGTCTCGCGGGCGGCGACGGGGACGGCGACGACGATGCGTGCCGGGCCCTGCTGGCGGAGGGCGGCGACCGCCGCGCGCATGCTCGAGCCGGTCGCCAGCCCGTCGTCGACGAGGATGGCGGTCCGGCCGCGGACGTCGGGTGGTGGGCGGTCGTCGCGGTAGAGCCGCTCGCGCCGGGCGAGCTCGGCGGCCTCCTCGGCGGCGACCGCCTCGACGTCGGCCTCGGTCAAGCCGAGGCCGCGGCGCACGCTCTGGTTGACGATCCGCACGCCGCCGGTCGCGATCGCGCCCATGGCGAGCTCCTCGTGGCCGGGCACGCCGAGCTTGCGGACCAGGTAGACGTCGAGCGGCGCACCGAGCGCGCGGGCCACTTCGTAGCCCACGGGCACGCCGCCGCGCGGCAGCGCCAGCACGATCGTGTCGTCGCGCCCGGCGTAGGCACCCAGCGCCTCGGCGAGCCGTCGCCCGGCGTCGCGGCGGTCCCTGAATCCCCTTCCGAACATCGTTCTCCCTCGTCGTAGGGGGCTGCACAAAACGTACCGCCAGGCCGGCGCACGTTTCCGTTAGCGGATGCCCGCTTCGGTCATATGGTAAGCTACGCCCGCTAGTGGCAGACATGCGGCCAGGCGATTCGGTTTGATGGTCGAGGTCGGCAGACCTTCCCGGCGAGCCCGACGGCGCGTCCGCGACTTCCAGTTCCACGAGCCGAACCTCGCCCAGATCTGGGCGAAGCTGGCGCTCACCGCGACGCAGCTCTCCCGCCTGACCGGCATCTCGCGGCGGCAGGTCGAGTGGTGGCGACGCCGCGGCTACCTGACGCCGTCGCCGACGGAGCCCGACCGGTTCAACGGCGACGCCGTGACGCTGGCCCTCCTCATCAAGCAGGCGCTCGACGCCGGGATCCCGCTTCACACGGCCTACGAGCTCGCGCGCAAGCACCTGGCCGAGACGCTGGCGCGCGGCGCCCAGACGGTCACCTCGCCCGGCGAGCACCCGGACGCGAGCGCGCTGCTCGACCTCGAACAGAAGTTGATCGCGACGCACAACACCATCGGTCTCGTGCTCGAGGCGGTCAGCCCGCTCGCCCACCGCGCCGAGCGGCGGCTGGCCGGCGAGGCGGGCGCCGCTGGCGCGGGGAACGGCGCCTAACCGAGCCCGCGGGCTGTCGAGCCCGCCGCTTACTGTCCGAGTAAACCACACGCCAGCAAACGACGGCTATGTGCATTGCTTTATCAGAAAGGTAATCGCCAAAATCGACGGTTAAGCCACTAATTGAACGGCGACGGTTAGTTATTCGTGTGCTAGACTGCGCCGCCCCCAACGTTATTAATCACGCAAGAACTACTGAAGGAAAGTGGCGGACGAACATCGCTCCAGACGCCGTCGGGGCGTAGAGGTCCAGGTGCGGTTCGAGGAGCCGAACCTGGTGGCTCTATGGGGGCGGCTGGCACTCACGGCGACGCAGCTCTCGCGCCTCACCGGAGTATCGCGCCGGCAGGTCGAGTGGTGGCGGCAGCGGGGCTACTTGACGCCCTCGCCGGACCAGCCGGACCGGTTCAGCGGCGACGCGGTAACGTTGGCGCTGCTGATCAAGCAAGGGCTCGACGCCGGGATCCCGCTCAGCCGCGCCTACCACCTCGCGACGCGGCACCTGGCCGCGCGGCTGGCCGAAGGGCTGGCCGACGCGGCGCCACACGGCGCGCGTGGTAGCCCGCGCGCGCTCGCGGACCTCGAGCAGAAGCTGCTCGCGACGCAGAACACCATCGGGCTCGTGCTGGAGGTCATCGCGCCGCTGGTGCGGCAGTCCGAGAGGGCCGGGGCCGAGCGCGCGCCCTCCGGCTGAGCGCGGCGGCGTGCCCCGGTAGAATCTTCGTCGATCAACGCGAGGTGGTGCGGCTTGAAAGTTTTGCGCATGAGCGCGGATGCGCGCGTCCCCGCGACGGGCGACCTCTTCGTGGGGACGGTGCAGCGCCAGACCCTGGTGGGCGAGGAAGACTCGAAGCAGGTCCGCGTCGGCGTCGTGACGTTCAAGGACGGCGCGGTGAACAAGATGCACGCGCACACGTTCGACCAGGTGCTGGTGATCTCCGAGGGCGAGGGCATCGTCCAGCGCGAGGGCGAGCCCGAGCAGCGCGTCACCGTCGGCGACGTCATCTTCATCCCCGCCGGCGAGCGTCACTGGCACGGCGCCGCCCCCGGCAAGACGATGAGCCACATGACCGTCGCCACGCCGGGAACCACGAGCATGTAGCGGTCAGCCCACGGCGATCGGCGGCCCGCGGACCGCCGATCGCCGTGGGCTGCCGATTACACCGGCATGGTGCGCCCGAGCTTCGGGCGCGCGAGGTCCGCCGCGGCGCGGCCATCCCGGCTGTTGCACACGGCGACGCCCTCCTCGATCCGGTCGAGCACGTCCCGCGTGTAGACACCACTCAGGAACTTCACGCCGTTCCGTTTGCAGGCCGCCAGCACGCGCGCCCGCGCGTCGAGCATCGGCTGGGGGTACGGCTCGTCGTGGTTGTCCGGGAAGCCCAGCGACATCCCCATGTCGCCCGGACCCCACTCCGCGTAGGTGATGCCCGGCACAGCCAGCGTAGCCTCGACGTTCGACAGCGCGCGGACGTTCTCGATCTTCACCCCCAGCATGAGCTCGCCTTTCGGGTTGAGCGGCCAGGGGTCGGCGACGTCGAGGTAGCGGCGGGTCGGGATGCCCCAGATCTCGGCGGCGTGCTGCTGGCCGCCGCCGCCGCGCCGGCCCACCTCGACGCCCTTGCCGACGCCGATGGTGTTGAACGGGTAGCGCGCGCACTCGACGAACGCGCGGGCTGCGCCCGGCTTCTCCACGTGGCAGAGCATCAGCCCGTGGACGCCCGAGGCGAGCACCTGCTTGATCACCCACGAGTTGGCGCGGACGACGTCCTCGTCGATCGCGTCGATCGGCAGCGTCACGATCACGGCCGGCGTCCGGTGGCCAGAGGCGGTCGGCCCCCCGTCGACCAGGCCGCGCATGAACGCGCGCAGCTCGTTCACGTCGAACGCGCCGTGCTCCATGTCGTAGGTGATCGAGTCGGCCCAGGTCCTGGCCATCTGCTTGCCGGCCTCGTAGCCGCGCCCGCTCGCCCCGACGTTGAAGATGGGCTGGCCCTGCTCGAACAGCTCGATCGCCTTGTTCACGCGTGGCATCGGTGTGTGCTCCTTCTTTGGATCGCGGCAGGATGCGGGTGTTGTTCCCGGAACACCCGCGGTGCGGATCGACGGCTGGGCTCCACAGTCTACCGGGCGGTCGCGTCTGGCGTGGTACGCTCGGCGCCGATCTCAGGAACGGGAGACGATGGCGATGGCCGTGAAGGCGCAGGTCCGACCGGAGAACAACCACACCGCGATGCGCGTGGGCGATCTCGAGGCGGCCGTGAAGTTCTACAGCGAGGTCGTCGGGCTGGAGGTGCTGCGCGCCAACGGCGACCCGAACCGGCCCACCGCTGTGTTCCTGCCCGGCATCCAGCTCGTGCGCTACGACGGGGATGTGTCGAACAAGGGCGTGCTCGACCACATCGGCCTGGCGGTCGGGAACATGGACGAGATCGTCGCCAGCCTCAAGGCGGCTGGGATCGAGCTCGAGAACAACCGCATCAACGACAACACCCGCCCGGACGGCAGCCGCGTGCGGACCGCCTTCTTCCGCGACCCCGAGGGCAACCGGGTCGAGCTCGTCGAGCGCAGCTAGCCGCGCACGAGGCTCACGTGCTGGTGGTCGGGGTCGATGGGTGCCCGGCAGGCTGGGTGGCGGTGGTGGTGGATCCCGTGGACGGGGCGTGGGCCGCGCGGGTGCACGGGGCGTTCGCGGAGGTGCTGAGCGCCCACGGCGGGGCGGCGGCGATCGGGGTGGACGTGCCGATCGGGCTGGCGGCAGAGGGTACGCGGCGGTGCGACGGGCTGGCGCGGGCACGGCTGGGGCCGCGGAGGGCGTCGGTGTTCACGCCGCCGAGCCGGCGCCTGCTGGAGATCGTCGCGGACGCGGCGGACTACCGCGAGGCGAACCGGCGCTGCCGGGCGGTGCTCGGCCATGGAATCGGGGCGCAGGCCTTCAACATCTACGGCAAGATCCGCGAGGTAGACGCGCTCATGGCGCCGGAGCGGCAGGCGTGGGTGCGCGAGGTGCACCCGGAGCTGTGCTTCGCGGCGATCCGCGGGGCGCCGTGCGACTGGCCGAAGCGGATGCCAGCGGGCGCACAGGAGCGCTGGACCGCGCTGCGGGCGGTATGTCCCTGGCTGCGCCCTCAGCCTGACCCTCCCCCAGGGGCCGAGGGGACGAGCGAGATGCCGCGGGCTCCATCTGGGGCGGCGCTCGACGACCTGCTCGACGCCATGGCCGCCGCCTGGACGGCCGCCCGTATCGCGCGCGGCACGGCGAAGACGCTGCCCGACCGACCGGAGCTCGACCCGCGCGGCCTGCGGATGGAGATGGTGTTCTAAGCGTCGAGGACATGCCCGGCGGTCGTCTCATCCGAACGACCACCGTGGGGCGTCTGTTTCTGACGTGCCTCGACTAGACTCGTCGCTCCATGAGCACCTACCTGATCACCGGCGGGGCCGGGTTCCTCGGCATCAACCTCACCCGCTACCTGCTGGAGCGCGGGCACCGCGTCGTGTCCTACGACGTGCAGCCCTTCGACTACCCGGAGCGCGACCGCGTCCGCGAGGTGACCGGCGACATCCGCGACAAAGCCGCGGTGGACAGGGTCATGGCGCTAGCTGGCGAGGACGGGCCGCCGATCGTGGTCCACGCCGCCGCCGCGCTGCCCCGCTACACGCCGCGCGACATCTACACGACCGACGTCGACGGCATCCGGAACGTGCTGCAGTCGGCGCTGGAGCACGAGGTGGACCGGGTCGTCCACATCTCCTCGACCGCCGTCTACGGCATCCCCGACCACCACCCGCTGCTCGAGGACGACCGGCTCGAAGGTGTTGGGCCGTACGGCGAGGCGAAGGTACAGGCCGAGCAGATCTGCCTGGACTTCCGGAAGAAAGGCCTCTGCGTCCCGATCATCCGGCCGAAGACGTTCGTCGGGCCCGAGCGGCTCGGCGTCTTCGCGCTGCTCTACGACTGGGCGTCGACCGGCCACAACTTCCCGCTGATCGGCGACGGCCGCAACCGCTACCAGCTCCTCGACGTCGAGGACCTCTGCCAGGCGATCTACCTGGCCGCGACGGGCGACCGCGCCGCCGTCGACGACACGTTCAACGTCGGGTCGAAAGAGTTCGCGACGATGGGCGAGGACTACCAGGCGGTGCTCGATGAGGCCGGCTTCGGCAAGCGGGTGATCGGGTTCCCGGCCGAGCCGATGGTCTGGGCGCTGCGCTTCCTCGAGAAGCTGAACCTGTCGCCGCTCTACCGGTGGGTGTACGAGACGGCCGGCAAGGACTCGTTCGTCTCGATCGAGCGCGCCGAGCGCGTGCTCGGGTTCCGGCCGACGTACTCGACGCGCGAGGCGCTGCTGCGCAACTACCGCTGGTACCTCGCGAACAAGTCGTCGTTCGAGGGCGCCTCGGGGACGACGCACCGCGTCCCGTGGAGCCAGGGCGCGCTGGCTTTGGCGAAGCTGCTGTTCTGACCACGCCGCGGCCCGGACCGGCTACAGTGGGGCACCGTCACCCACCAAGAGAGCGTCGAGGAGCCCCTTGAACAACCTTCCCTTCGCTCGGCCCGGCCGCTTCTACCGCGGCAACCTGCACACCCACTCGACCCGCTCGGATGGCATGAAGTCGCCCGAGGAGGTGGCCGCGGCCTACCGCGACCACGGCTACGACTTCCTCGCCCTGACCGACCACTTCCTCGAGCGGTACGGCTACCCGGTGACCGACACGCGGCCGTTTCGGACCGACCGGTTCACGACGATCATCGGCGCCGAGCTGCACGCGCCGGCGACCGAGGCGGGCGACCTGTGGCACATCGTCGCGGTCGGCCTGCCGCTCGACTTCGCGCCGACCGGCGCCGACGAGTCGGGGCCGCGGCTCGCCGCGCGGGCGGCCGAGGCCGGCGCGTTCGTCGGCATCGCCCACCCGGCCTGGTACACGCTGACGCTGCGCGACGCGCAATCGATCGAGGTGGCCCACGCGGTCGAGATCTACAACGAGACCTGTCTGTGGCTGAACGACCGGCCCGACGGCTGGCACCTGCTCGACCAGCTTGCGGGGGGCGGCCGGCGGCTGACCGGCTACGCGGCCGACGACGCGCACTTCAAGGAGCACATGCCCGACTGGCGCGCGGCCTGGGTGCAGGTGAAGGCCGAGGTGCTCGACCCTGACGCGCTGGTCACGGCCCTCAAAGCGGGGCAGTACTACTCGAGCCAGGGGCCGGAGCTGCGCGACGTGCGGGTCGAGGGCGACACGGTATACGTCGAGTGCTCGCCGGTCCGCGGCATCTTCGTGAGCGGGCACGGCGCGACGTACACGAGCGTGCTCGGCAACGGGCTGACCCGTGCCGAGCTGCCGCTGCGCCGCTGGCGCGGCGGCTTCTGCCGCGTGACCGTCCTCGACCACGGCGGGAAGCGCGCGTGGTCGAACCCCATCTGGCTGGAGGGATGATGCACCTGTGCCATCGCGGAGAGCGGAGCCTACGCGCTGGCGCCCCGCCGAACGGGGCCGCGGGGGATGCGGGTAACCTCTGGGCCGGCCGCGTGACCGAGCAGCGCGGGTGCTCGACTGGACGGGCGGGGGGCGTGGCTGCCCGCCGGATGACGTCGGAAGGCTCGCGATGACGGCCGAGGGTTCGCCGCTGTGAACGTCGACTTGGACGACCGACGGCTCGGCTGGCATGGCGCGGTGTCGGTGCAGCGCGGCGACGGCTTCGTGCAGCCGTGGCGCATCCCGTACGCGCAGCGCGTGCTCTTTCCACCCGACTTGCTGCAGGAGCGGGCCGCGATGCCGGCGGGGGTGCGGTTGGCGTTCCGCAGCGACACCTCGTTCGTCGCCGGGCAGGCCGATCCTTACCCGGAGGCGAGCCCGATCGACGTGGCCGTGGATGGTGTGGTCGTCGGCTCGGCCGACTGGGCGAGCTCGGGCACGTTCCGGTTCGACGGGCTGCCGTCCGGCTGGAAGACGGTCGAGCTGTGGCTGCCGCAGTTCGGCGCCTTCCGGCTGCGCGCGCTCGATCTGTCCGACGGCGCTCGGATCGAGCCGTTCGAGGACGAGCGGCCGCGCTGGGTGACGTACGGCTCGTCGATCACGCAGTGCCGCACGGCGGCCAGCCCGACGCAGACCTGGCCGGCGATCGTCGCGCGGGAGCGCGGGCTGAACCTCACCTGCCTGGGCTACGGCGGCCAGTGCCACCTCGACCCGATGGTCGCGCGGATGATCCGCGACCTGCCGGCCGACTACATCTCGATCTGCGCTGGGATCAACGTCTACGGCGCGGCCAGCCTCGGCCCGCGCGCCTTCGCGCCGGCGCTCATCGGCACGGTTCGGACGATCAGGGAAGGGCATCCGGACGCACCAATCGCGCTGATCTCGCCGATCTTCTCACCGCCGCGCGAGGCGACGCCGAACGCGGTCGGCTTCACGCTGCGGGCGATGCGGTTGGAGGTGGCGAACGTCGTCGAGACGCTGCGGGCGCACGGCGACCGTGACGTGCACTACGTGGACGGCTTGGAGCTGTTCGGGCCCGAGCTGGCCGCGCTGCTGCCGGACGAGCTGCACCCGGACGCGGAGGGGTACCGGAGGTTGGGCGCCAACTTCCTGCGCGTCGTCGCGCCGCTCTTCGCGTCATGACGACCGCGATCGTCGTCGGGGCGGGGCGGGGGCGGCGACTGATGCCGCTCACGGAGGACGTGCCGAAGTGCTACGCCGAGGTGGGCGGACGGCGCATCATCGACTGGGTGGTCGAGGCGCTCGGCGGCGCGGGCCTGGGCAAGATCGTTTTCGTCGGCGGCTACCAGATCGACCGCATCCGGGCCGATTACCCGTGCTTCTCCTTCCGGCACAACGCGGACTGGCCGAACAACAACATCGCCGCCTCGCTCTTCCACGCCGAGGACGCGATGGCGGATGGGTTCGTCTGCTCCTACGCCGACATCCTGTACCGGTCGTCGATCGTGGTGCGCCTGCTCGAGAGCCGCGCCGACGTGGCGGTGGCGGTGGACACGGGCTGGCGGACGCGCTACGCCGGCCGCAGCCAGCACCCCGAGGACGACGCCGAGAAGGTGCTCGTCGAGGGCGAGCGGGTTGTGCGCATCGCGCGGTCGATCCCGTCGGCCGAGGCGCACGGCGAGTTCATCGGCGTGGCCCGCTTTACCCCGGCCGGCGCGGCCGCGCTGCGCGAGCACTACCACCGCCATGAGGCGGCCCTCAAGAAGGCGTATCTGATCGAGCTGCTGCAGAAGATGATCGAGGCGGGTGTTCGGGTCGAGAAGGTGGACACGGCCGGCGATTATTTCGAGGTGGACACGACGGAGGACTACCTGTTGGCGCAGCAACAATGGCGGTGAAAGGGGGTACCCTCGCGCCAACCCCTACACGGCGGCAGCGGATGAAGAGGTGGCGGTTCGCGGCGGGGGTCGTGGGCTCGATGCCGCGGCCGGCGTTCGTCCGCGACCTGTTCGACCCGCCACCGGGCCACGAGCTAACGCCCGGGGACCACGCGAAGCGGCTGGACGCGGCGGTCGCCTACGT
>DASRFH010000131.1:0-135821 GCA_035651675.1 Chloroflexota bacterium
TGGCGATGCCGACGGCGCCCCCGCCGGCGGTCCAGGCGATCGCCGATGCGCTCTCGACGACCTACGACGCGACTGTGTCGGCGGGCGTCGACCACGTCTCGGCCGGCGTCGAGCGGATCTCGCAGACTGCGAATGGCCCGCAACTGTGGACGGCGCTCGCGCTGGCCGTCGGGCTGTCGCTGTTGGGGGCGCGGCGGCAGATGGCGCGGCTGCCGATCTGGCGTCGTCGACTGGCCGTGCCCCCCGCGAGTCAGCCGGTAGGAGATGGGCACCTCGTCGCCGAGCCGATAGCTGCCTAAGGCACGCCGATTGGCCTGGGCGCCGGCTCGGTGTTCGCCGACCCGGCCGCGGCCGTCGTTCCGGGTGGAGCGGGGAACCCCGGCCCTCGCGCCTTGCGTGCGGGCCGGGCCGCGGGGGACGGCTCGGCGGCCGCGTTTCCCCGCGGTTCCCCAAGGGGTGACATTCACCAGGCCGACGCTCTAGAACCGTCCCGAGATGGTGGCTGTGCACGCACGGCCCGCGCCCTCCCCGTGGTCCTTCCCCAGAGAGAGAGGTGACCTCGTCGCGGCGCTCGCCGGCGCGGTCGCGCTCGGGCTGGTCGCGCCGCTCGCGCTCGGGCCGAGCACCTGGCAGCAGCGCGCCGCGCTGGCTGTGCTCGTCCTCGCCGTGGGCCAATTCTCCTCGGGCTGGCGCGCCCCGCGCGTGCCGCTCGCACCGGCCCTGATCGCCTTGGGGATCGCCGTCGCGTTGCTGATCGCGACGCTGCCGGCGGCCGGACGCGCCGAGCGCGCGGCCCAGGCGGACGCTCAGGCGCGCTCGGGGCAGCGGCTGCTCGCCCTGAACGACGCGGACGGCGCGCTGCCCTACTTCGAGGTGGCGCTGCGGCTCACACCGGACGCCCCCGCCGCTCGCGCCGGCGCGGCCGAGGCGCACCTCGTCCTGGCGGAACGGGCGGTCCAGGCAGGGATGACGGCGGTGACCTACGCGCGGGCCGGCGACGACCTCGACGCCGCGCTGGCGCTCGCACCGAGCGACCAGGCGCGGCGGCTGGCCGAGGCGGTCGCGGCGGTGCGGCAGGCCGACCAGATCTGGAACCAGTACGACTGGCCGCGCACGATCGGCGAGCTCGAGAAGGCGTACGCTGTCCGGCCCGACCTGCCGGGGCTGAAAGGGAAGCTGTACGCCGCCGAAGTGAGCTACGCGGCAGTCCTGATCGGGCAGGGCAACTGGGGGGCCGCCCAGAACGCGCTGCAGCGCGCGCACGAGGTCGGGCCAGGGTAGAAGGGGGCGCGCCCCCTACGCGCCTTTGATCCTCTTGATGGCGGCGATGAGCTTGTCGTGGTCCTCGTCCGCGCAGAAATAGGCGTTCGAAATGCGGACACCGTCGGGGTCGCGGACGGCGCGCTGGACCACCCTGGCGTCGTCCCAGAGCCGCTTCGACAGCTCCCTCCCTTTCACGCCCTCGACCGCGAAGTTCACGATCGCCGATGACGCCTCCCAGGCTCGGGGCGTCTGAACGCGGACGTACGGCAGCTCGGCCAGCCGCGACTTCAGCCGGTCAGCCATCTGCCGCTCGTGCTCGGCGATGGCCTCCATGCCGATCCCGCCCAGGTAGTCCATCGCCCGGCTCAGCCCGAGGTAGATCGCCGGGTTGCGCATGCCGAACTCGAAGCGCGCCGCGTTCGGCGCGAACTCGACGCGGATCTGGTCGGGCGTGTCGAGCTTGTCGTACGGGAAGTCGGCGAACGAGCCGCCGCCGACGTAGGCAGGGTGGAGATGGTCGAGGCGATCGCGGCGGATGACCAGCAGCCCCGTCCCCTTCGGGCCGCAGAGCCACTTGTGCGCGCTGCCGGTCAGGTAGTCGACGCCGAGCGCCTTGAAGTCGACCGGGAACGACCCGACCGACTGCGCGCCGTCGAGCAGCACCTGGGTGCCGTTCGCGTGTGCGGCGCGCGCGATCTCCACGGCCGGCGTGCGCTTGCCTGTTTCGCAGGAGACGTGGCTGAACGCGGCGAGCTTCGTCCTGGGCGAGAGCGCCGCCTTGAAGTTGGCGAGCGTCTGGCTCGGGTCGTCGGCGAAGGCGAAGCGGCGGACGACGACGCCTTTGTCGGTCTGCAGCGCGAACGCCGGGTAGTTGACCGCCGGGTGCTCCTCGCCGCCGATCAGCAGCTCGTCGCCCGGCTGGAATGGGAAAGTACCGAGCACGAAGGAGACACCCTCGGTGCCGTTGCGCGTCACCGCGACCTCGGACTCCTCGGCGTTGACCAGCCGGGCGAAGCGCTGGCGGCACGCGGCCATCTCGTCGACGAGCTTGGTCCGCTCCCAGTGGCCGTAGCTCTCGAAGCGGCCGAGCGCGTCGAGGTAGGCCCGCCGGACCGGCTCGGCCATGATCCCCTCGGTGCCGCTGTTCATGTAGACGACGTCCTTCAACGCCGGCAGCTCGGCGCGGACCGCCGCGAGGTTGTAGGCTGCGCGTGTGGCCATTGGGTCCTCCTTCAGGGCAGGCAATCGGCAAGGTTGAGCTCGAGCAGGTGCCCGTGGTTCTGGGGCGCGGCGGCGAGCAGGCCGCGGCTGCCGGCGCCGTACGGCCCACCGCGCAGGTCGGTGGCGACGCCGCCGGCCTCCTCGATCATCAGGTTGCCGCCGACGATGTCGTACTCGCCCACCGAGACGCGGGCGTGCGCGTGCAGCCTGCCGCAGGCGACGTACGCCTGGGCGAGCGCCGACGAGCCGATGTTCCGCGCGTGCGGCGCGACGGCCGTGATCCGCTTCGTCAGCTCCAGGCTGCCGCGCCAGGCAGCCTGGTCGCGCGGGAACGACACGTGGACGAGCATCCCAGGCAGCGGCGTCGGGTCGGCCACGCGGATCGGCTTGCCGTTGAGCCTGGCGCCCGCGCCGCGAGCCGCCTCGAACGTTTCGCCGCGGATCGGGTCGTGCGTGACGTTGAGCACCGGCCGGCCGTCGACCAGCAGCGTGATGCAGACAGCGAACACGTTCATCCCGCCGGCGAAGTTCGCGGTGCCGTCGAGTGGATCCACGATCCATACGCGGTTCGAGGCACCGGCCGTCATCCCCTGCTCCTCGCCGCTGATCGCGTCGTTCGGGAACTGTTCGGCTATCCGCGCGCGAATGTGTGTCTCGGCAGCGCGATCGGCGGCGGTGACCGGGTCCGCCCAGCCCTTCATGTCGACAACCAGGTCGCGGCCGTAGTAGGTGAGGATCAGGCTGCCAGCCTCGACCGCCACCTGCCGCGCGACGAGCAGCTCCTTCTCCATTCAGCCAACCGGCGCCGGGAACGGGATGCCGAAGTCCGGCTCGAGCCCACGCAGCGACTGCACGACGGCCGGGTGCAGCGGCACGCCGCGCGCCCGCCGCTCCCGCTCGGCCTCCCATTCCTTCTCGCCGTGAACGTAGATCCGGTCGACCCCGGGGACGCGTGGCGCCGCGCGGAGGAAGCGGATCATGTCGTCCATCACCGCCTTGAACTGCGCGACCGGCACGAACGCGTCGATCCGGATCGCCGCGAAGAAGTGGCCGGTGCTCCAGCCGTTCGGGTCGAGCGCCGCGCTGTATCCCGCGCCAGAGAGCACCCCACAGAGCACGTCCACCGCGACGGCGAGGCCATAGCCCTTGTGGCTCGCCAGCTCAGGGAAGGAGCCCAACGGCAGCAGCGCGCCGCCCGAGAACTTCGTCCTGGGGTCGCGGGTCGGCTTGCCGTCGGGATCGACGAGCCAACCGTCCGGCAGCTCCCTGCCCTGGCGCATCGCGATCTCCGCCTTGCCGGCCGCGCCGACGCTCGTGGCCATGTCGAGGATCCACGGGTGCTCCTGGCCCGACGGAGCGGCGATCGCGATCGGGTTCGTGCCGACCGTCGCCTTGGCGACGCCCGGCAGGACGACTTCCGGCAGCGAGTTGGTCATCGAAACGCCGATCATGTCGTGCGGCAGCGCCATGCGCGCGTAGTGGGCGGCGATGCCGTAGTGGTGGGAATTGCGCACCGCGACGACGCCGGCCCCGGCGCTGCGCGCTTTGGCGATCGCGACGTCCATCGCTCGACAGCCCACCATCACGCCGAGGCCGCCGTCGCCGTCCACGAGCGCGGTCGCGGCCTGCTCGGCGACCACGCGCACGTTCGCACGTGCCTTGACCTTTCCTTCGCGGAGGCCCTTGACGTAACCGGGGTGGGTCGCGAAGCGCGCGACGCCGTGGGAATCGACGCCGGTCAGGTCGGCGTCGACCAGCGTTCCGGCCGCGAGCTTGGCGTCCTCGTCCGGGACGTCGAGCTTGCGCAGGACGGCGACGACGAAGTCGTGAAGCGCCTGTGCGTCGTAGCGGCGGAGCTGGGTGGCGGTCTCGACGCCCATCTACCGCCGCCCCCCCTCGTCCGTCGTCGCGGCAAGCGCCCTCGCCGCCGTCGTTCCTGGTGGCGCCCAGCACGACGGATCCCGGCCCTCGCGGCGTCGCGCGCGGCCGGCGGTCGCCGCGAACGTCGACCTGTCTCGCCGAGCTCGGAACGGCACTAGTCTTCCCTCCCGTACGCCAGGGCGATCTGCGCGTAGAGCTCAGCGCAGCGCTCGACCTGGGCAAGCTCGACCCACTCGTCGGCCGAGTGGGCTTGGCTGATGTCGCCCGGTCCCAGCACGACCGTCGGGATGCCCTTCGCGGCCAGCCCGGCCGCGTTGGTGCCGTAGGGGACGCCGACCGCGCGGGGTGCGCCCCCGTGCTCGGCGGCGCGCTCGGTCGCGAGCCGCACGAACGGATGATCCTCCGGCGTGTCCAGCCCGGCGATGTTGGCGAACGGCTCGCCGATCTCCACCTTGACGCCCGGATTGCGCTGGCGCAGATCGGCGAGCACCCCTTCCACCTCCGCGATGACATCGGCCGCCCTCTCCGAAGGCAGCGTTCGCCGGTCGACGGTGATGGCGCAGTGCTCGGGGACGATGTTGACGCCCATGCCGCCGTGGATCGTCGCGACTGTGAGCGTCGGGCGGCCGAGCAGCGGGTGCGACCTGGCCGCCATCTTCGGCTCCAGGCCGTCGGTCAGTGCCGCGATCACCTCGGTCATCTGGATGATGGCGTTGTCGCCGTTTTCGGGCCGGGAGGTGTGCGCGGCGCGGCCGCGTGTCGCGATCTCCCAGCGGATGAGGCCCTTGTGGGCGCGGACGACGTTCAGTCCGGTCGGCTCGCCGACGACTGCCGCGTCGATCGGGAGGCCAAGCTCCGCGAACGCCACGATGCCGCGCATGAGGTACTCCTCGTCCACCGAGCCGAGCACGACGACGTTCGCCTTCAGCTCGTCGCGGCGCACCACCAGCGCCTCGATCGCGGCGAGCATCGCCGAGAGCGACGCCTTGGTATCGCACGAGCCGCGGCCGGTCATGCGACCGTCGACGATCCGTGGCTCGAGCATCGAGCGGCCGACCGGCTCGAGCGTGACCGTGTCCATGTGCGCCTCGAGCAGCAGCGTCCGCGTCGCACCGGGCACGTCGAGCCGCGCGTAGACGTTCTCACGGCCCGGCAGCACTTCTTGCCGCTTCGGGTCGAGCCCGAGCCGGCGGAGGAACGCGTCGACGTAGGCGGTCATCTCGACCTCGCCGCGTTCTCCGCCGGGGTAGAAGGGGTTGACGCTCTCGATCGCGACCAGGTCGCGAAGAATCGACGTGGCGCGCCCGGACTGGGTGGTTCGTTCGGTGAGCACAGGCCTAACTCCTGCCCTCAGTATCGCTCGCCAGGTCGTCGCGCTGGAGCACCTCGAGCGGGAGGTCGCCGGAAACGCCGCGTCGTTGGTGCGGCGCGGTCTACGCCGACGTAGGCAGCCAGACCGGCGGTCAGCCGATCGGCTGGACGGTGACCCGGATGGCACCCTCGGCGGGATCGGCCAGCCGGGCGAAGGCGGCGTAGCTCAGGTCGACCACGATCGGATAGCGGAACGCACCGCGGTCGGCGACGCGGACGACGATGCTGTCGCCGGTCGCCACGCGCGTGACCTTGAGGCGCGCGCCCAGCGGGTACGTGTTCGAGGCCGCGGTGGTCGGATCCCACATGTCGAAGGGCTCGCCATTGGCCATCGGCGCGCCCTGGAACTCGTCGCCGTAGTACGTGGCGACCCCGGCGACACGTTCGTCGGGTCGCGGTCCGCCGCGATCGGCTGACGGGGCCGGCGCGGCCTGGATCTGCCGCACCGGCGGTGGCGCTTCGGGCTCGAGCGCGGCCGCGGGGATGCCGTGGACCTCCTTGACGAAGTCGCCGACATTGGCAACTGATACCTGGCCTGGCCCGGCCCACGGCTGCGGCGCCGACCACGCGTAGATCACGCCGCGCTGGAACCGCATCACCGTCGCGGGGCCGATGCGCTGCACGGGCGAGAGTGGGAGGCCGAAGACGGCCTCCGGGTCGGCCGCGCCCTCGTAAACGCGCTTGATGCGCAGGTCGCCCTCCAGCCAGATTCGACGCGTCCCGTCGTCGACCGGCGGTGCGGGCAGCGGGACTAGCCGCTTTTGGGCCAGCTGCTGGTCCGCGCCGAGCCGGGACAAGTACTCCATGACGTTGACCAACTCGACTCGACCGTCGGCCGGGCGCCACTGCATGATCGCCCGCTGGGTCGCCTGGCACAGGAAGCCGTCGAGGTAGAAGCGGCGCGAGATCGGGTAGCCAAGCGCGTCCGCTCCGCCGAGCCGGCTGAACTCGGACCAGAACGGCACCCCGTCGTCGTCGGATATACCGAACCCGCGGCCCTGCTTCGCCGCGTCGCCGGCCGCCTCGCGATAAAAGTGGCCGTTCTCGATCGGGTAGTCGGCGGCGGCGCCATCGGCCAAGACGAGGGTGGGCTGGGCCAGCACGAACATTATGGAGAATACGACCGAAGGCAGGAACGCTCGGCGGCCTGCTGGCATGGCCGTATACTAACCGAGCCTGGGCTCGCCAGCCAGGTTGGTGCCGTTTGCCCGCCCGGTGACCCGTCGGTATGATGTCGCGGGTTTTCAATAACTGGCCGGTGGGAGGGCGCCATTGCGGAGACGGAGGGGCAATCCGTTCCTCAAGGCGTTTTTCAACGTCCTGCTGGCCGTGGTTGGAGGCGCCGGGCTGATGCTCCTCGCGTTCCGCCTCGGCCTGGTGCCGACGAGTGTGCTCGGGTCGGCGCCCGCGCAGACGGCGCTGAGCCTGGCGTCGACCGCGGCGCCGGCCGTCGCGGCCATCGAAGGGACGCCGACGGCGGCCGCCGCTACGCCGACGCCGGGGCCCGGCTCGCCGACGCCGAACCCCGCGAGCGCGCCGACCCCCGTACCAACGCGCCCAGCCTCCCAGGACGCCGCGAAGAGGTACCTGACCGCCTGGCAGCAGCAGCGGTACCCCGACATGTACAAGATGTTGAGCGCAGGCGCGAAGCAGACGATCGCCGAGGACCGCTTCGTCAGCCGCTACCAGGCGATCACCGTCGGCGCCACGATCAACGCCGTCGAGGCGCAGCTCCAGCCGGGCGCAGAGCCGGGGGCGAACGAGACCCGCGCGGAGTGGCGCTACAAGGTCACCTTCAAGACCGCCCGGCTCGGCGACTTCGCCGAGGACAACCGGCTGCCGCTCGTCTGGGAGGACAACGACTGGAAGGTCGAGTGGACGCCCAGCCTGATCTTCCGCGACCTCACCACCGACCGCTCCGTGCGCTTCATACCGGACGATCCTGTGCGCGGCTCCATCGTCGACCGCAACGGCCAGCCGCTGGCGATCCAGGGGCGGATCGTCAGCCTCGGCGTCGTGCCAGGCCGCGTGAAGGACATGAACAAGGTCGTCGCCGAGCTGGCGAAGTTCCTCGACATGCCCCAGGACGCCGTCAGGGCGAAGCTCGCGCCGGCGAAGCCGGACTGGTGGGTGCCGTTCCGGGACTTCCCCCTGGAGCGGCAGGAGGAGCTGACGAAGCGCTTCGCCAACCTGGACGGCGTCCTGGCCGAGCAGAAGGACGGCCGTGTCTACCCGCTCGGCCCCGTCGCCGCCCACGTCGTCGGCTTCGTCTCGCCGGTCAACCAGGACGACCTGAAGACGCTCGGCGCCAAGGGCTACGAAGAAGGCGACATGGTCGGCCGCACCGGCGTGGAGCTGTGGGGAGAGGACGTCCTCGCCGGCGTGCGCGGCGGCAAGCTCATCATCACCGACGGGACCGGCGAGACGATCCGCACCGTCGCCGAGCGGCCCGCCAAGAACGGCGGAACCATCCAACTCTCGATCGACACGAAAGTGCAGACCGCGGCCGACAAGGTGCTCGACCGACCAGGCAGCATCGTGATGCTCGACCCGCGCGACAACAGCGTGCTCGCGCTCGTCTCGAAGCCGACGTTCGACCCGAACGGCTTCATCACGGGCTTCTCGGACGCCGAGTGGAAGAAGCTCGCCGACGACCCGAACCGGCCGTTCCAGCTCCGTCCGACGATGAGCAGCTACGCGACCGGCTCCGTCTTCAAGACGGTCACGATGGTCGCCGGCATGGAGAAGGGTGGCTACCAGCCGAACACCCAGTTCACGTGCACGGGCCAGTGGGGCGTCAAGGAGCTGAACGTCAAGAAGCCGTGGGGCGACTGGAAGCCACAGGGGCACGGCAAGCTCGACCTCGCCGAGGGCCTGACCGAATCGTGCGACATCGTCTTCTACGAGGTTGGCAACAAGCTGAACAGCATCGACCCGAACCTGTTGGCCGACTTCGCCCACCAGTTCGGCTACGGGCAGCCGACCGGCGTCCAGGGTCTGCAGGAGACGGCCGGTATCGTCGCGAGCCCGGACTGGAAGAAGAAGACGTTGCGCGAGGAGTGGGTGCCCGGGGACGCGATCAACCAGGCGATCGGCCAGGGCTACCTCGACGCGACGCCGCTCCAGGTCGCCAACGCTTACTCCGTCCTCGCGAACGGCGGCGTGCTGCGGACGCCGCTGCTCGTGAAGAAGATCATCCCTGGCGACGGCACGCCGGCCAAGGAGTTCCAGGCCCAGGAGCGCGGCCGGGTCGCGGTCAGCGGCGAGCACCTGGCGGTCGTGCGCGCGGCGATGAAGAAAGTGGCGTCTTCGCCGCTCGGCACCGCTTACTACGCCTTCCGCGATTACAAGGTGCCCGTCGCGGCGAAGACCGGCTCGGCCGAAAACCAGAACCCCGAGGACAACGCCTGGTTCGCCGGCTACGGTCCGGCCGACGACCCGAAGGTGGTCGTCACGGTGATGGTCGAGGGCGGCCAGCACGGCGGCACGGTCGCGGCGCCGCTCGGCCGGCAGGCGTTCGAGATCGTCCTCGGCAAGTAGTCGAGCGCCGGTATAATCGCGCCGAAAACGGCAACCGCAGGAGGCTGGCTGTGGGTCTGCTCGACATGTTCAAGAAGAAGAAAGAAGAGGCGCCGGCCGCTGGTGGCAAGACCATCAAAGTTGGCCCGCGGGATACCCTGAAGTCGCTCGCGCGCCGGTACTACGACGACGAAACCGTCTGGACGAAGATCTACGACGCCAACAAGTGGCGGATCGACGGGGACGAGCTCGTTCCGGGGCAAGACTGCCTCCTGCCGGCGATCCCCGGCAAGGGGCCGAAGGAAGACGCGTAGTCCCTGTCAACCGGCGGTCCATTCGCGAACCAGGCGAACCGCGCGCTTCTTGGGTGTCCCCTACCGCGCCCCGTAGTTTGGTGCTTCCTTCGTGATCATGATGTCGTGCGGGTGGCTCTCGCGGAGCCCTGCGCTCGTGATCTGGACGAAGCGCGCCTTCGCCTTCATCTCGGCGATCGTCGCCGCGCCGACGTAGCCCATCCCTGACCGCAGCCCACCCACGAGCTGGTAGATCACGTTGGCGAGTGGTCCCTTGTACGGGACGCGCCCCTCGATGCCCTCTGGTACGAGCTTGGCGTCGTTGTCCGCGTCCTCCTGGTGGTACCGGTCGCGCGAATAGCCGCGCGCCTTCATCGCGCCAAGCGAACCCATGCCTCGGTGTTCCTTGTACCGCTCGCCCTGGTTCAGGATGATCTCGCCGGGGCTTTCGTCGACGCCGGCGAGCAACGAGCCCAGCATCACCGCGTCGGCGCCGGCGCCGATCGCCTTGGCGACGTCGCCCGAGTACTGGATGCCGCCGTCGGCGATCACGTACGTGCCGAGCCGCGCGGCGGCTTCGGCGCACTCGAAGATCGCGGTGAGCTGCGGCACGCCGGCGCCGGCGACCACGCGGGTCGTGCAGATGGCGCTCGCGCCGATGCCCACGCGGATCCCGTCGGCGCCGGCGTCCACCAGGTCGGCGACCCCCTCGCCGGAGGCGACGTTGCCGGCGATCACCTGCACCGAGCTCGCGCGCTTGATCCGTCTGACCGTCTCGATCACCGCGGCGGTGTGGCCGTGCGCCACGTCGACGACGATGAGGTCGACCTCCTTGTCGATCAGCGCGGCGACCCTGTCCTCGCTGTCCTTGCCGACGCCCACAGCCGCGCCGACGCGCAGGCGCCCCTGCCCGTCCTTCGTCGCGTTCGGGAAGAGCTGCTTCTTCTGGATGTCCTTCACCGTGATGAGGCCGCGCAGCCGCCCGTTCGCGTCGACCACCGGCAGCTTCTCGATGCGGTGGCGGTGCAGGACGGCGCGCGCCTCCTCGAGCGTGGTGCCCACGGGGACGGTGATCAGGTTGTCGCGCGTCATCAGGTCGCCGATCGGCTGCGTGAGGTCGTCGGCGAACCGGATGTCGCGGTTGGTGAGGATGCCGACCAGGCGCCCGTCCTCCGACGTGATCGGCACGCCGGAGATGTGGTACTTCTCCATCACCTCGAGCGCGCGGGTGAGCGGCTCGGCGGGCCGCAGCGTGATCGGGTCGACGATCATGCCCGACTCCGAGCGCTTGACCTTGTCGACCTCATCGGCCTGCGCCTCGATAGACATGTTCCGGTGGATGATGCCGATCCCACCCTCGCGCGCAAGCGCGATCGCGAGGCGCGCCTCGGTCACGGTGTCCATCGGCGACGAAACGACCGGGATCGCCAGCTCGATCGAGCGGGTGATGCGCGTGCTGGTCGAGACGTCTTTCGGGACCACGTCGGAATAATTGGGCAGCAGCAGCACGTCATCGAACGTGAGCCCCTGCAGACCGAACTTCACGGCACGCACGTCGTTCTGCACGCTCGCTCCCTCGGCCGTATTTGTCGAATTCTAACGGACACCCCTAGAACATGACCGACGTTTACGATGCTCAGGGGCCGATTGTTGGGAAAACCAGGGAAGCCCCGATACGGGGGTCCGTGAGGGGCCCATAGATTAGCCGCGGCGGCACGTGCCGGCGTACTGTGCGCCGAGGAGGCGAGCGTGATCTCGGTTACCCGCCTGGACGGAACGAAGTTCTACCTGAACTCGGACCTGGTCGAGACGATCGAGTCCACGCCCGATACCGTGGTCACCCTGACGTCGCAGAAGAAGCTCGTCGTGAGGGAGTCCCCGCGCGAGCTGATCGATGGCATCGTGGCTTTCCGGAGGCGTATCTTTGCGATCGGGCCGCAGCTCGTTGACCGCTAGCGCGGACATTCCGGGAGAGTAGATGGACCTCGCGACGATCATCGGCCTGCTGCTCGCGGTCGTGGCGTGCTTCACCTCGATCGCGGTGCTCGAGGGCACGCCGATCACGCCGTTCTTCCCGTGGAGCGAGTCCGGCGCCCCGGCGTACGCGCTGGTGGTGGTCGGGACGATCGCCGCGACGATGGTCACTGCGCCACTCTCCGGCATCATCGGCCTGCCCAAGGCGATCCTCAAGGCGATGATGCCGGGCAAGCACGAGACGGCGAGCGATCTGGCCGCGCTGTTCGTCCGTCTCTCCGAGAAGGCGCGGAGGGAAGGCCTCCTCTCGCTAGAGGAGGAGGAGAGCACCCTCCACAACGACTTCATGAAGAAGGGGATCATGCTCGTCGTCGACGGGCAGGACCCCGAGCTGATCCGTCAGGTTCTCGAGATCGAGATCAAGCAGATGGAGCACCGCCACGAGGTCGCCCAGGCGATTCTGACCCAGGCCGGCGGCTTCGCGCCGACCTTCGGCATCATCGGCACCGTCTCGTCGCTGATCGGCGTGCTCGCCAAGCTCGACCCATCGGCCGGCCAGGAGGCGCTGGCGACTTCGATCTCAGGCGCGTTCGTCGCGACGTTCCTCGGGCTCGCGACGGCGAATCTCGTCTACCTGCCGCTCGCCGAGAAGCTGAAAGAGAACACGAAACACGAAGTCGCGATGCGCAACATGATGATCGAGGGGATCCTCTCGGTTCAGGCCGGCGAGAACCCGCGCGTCATCTTCGACAAGCTCGAGGGCTTCCTCTCCCCATCGGAGCGCCGGGCAGCGCGCGCGCGCGTCGAGGGCGCGCAGGCCGCCGCGTAACAGAGGACGATGGCGCTGTTCCGTCGCGCGCCCGCCGGCGAGGGCGGCAGCTCCGGCCACGGCGGCGGCTCGGGGGGCCGGTGGCTGGTCAGCTACGCCGACTTCGTGACGCTCATGTTCGGCTTCTTCCTCATCCTCTGGGCCTCGGCCGACCAGAACCAGGAGAAGTTCTCGGAGCTCGCGCTCGCGTTCCAGAAGGCGTTCAACTCGGGCGCCATGCTCGGCCAACAAGGGACGGGCCAGATCGTCGGACGGGGCGGACGTCAGGGCCAGATCCAGATCTCGCCGTTCACCCGCGTCAGCGAGACCGCCGGCGAGATCGCCCAGCAGATGGGCCTCACCGACGACATCAGCGTCGGCATGAGAAGGGAGGGGCTCGTCATAACGCTCTCGGGCAGCCTGCTGTTCGATTCGGGCAAGGCGGACATCCGACCCCAGGCGATCGACGTGTTGAGCCGCCTCGCGAGCGTGATCGAGCCGGTGCCGGGCGACATACGCATCGAGGGGCACACCGACAACATCCCGTTCTCGAGCGAGGAGTTCCCTTCGAACTGGGAGCTATCGACGGGACGCGCCGCGGCCGTGCTGCGCTACTTCACCGAGACGCTCGGGATGCCGGCGGAGCGGTTTCAGATCGCCGGCTACGCCGAGTACAGACCGCTGGTTCCCAACGACACGCGCGAGAACCGCGCCAGGAACCGGCGCGTCGAGATCATCCTGCTGGGCGCGGCCCAAAACGCCACGCCGACGGTCGAGGCTGCGGCCGAGCCGAAAGCAGCCGAGAAACCATGAGTAGGGCGTCCCAGGGAGTCGCATGCTGAGCAAGATCACCGGGAACAAGATGGTCCTTGGCGCCATCGTGGGCATCGGGGGCGGCCTGATCGTCGCGGTGCTGCTGGTCGTGGTGCTCGGGGTGGGCAAGTCCCCGCCGCCGGTGGCGGCCGAGGCAGGTGCCGCTCCCACGAAGGCTCCGACGGCGGTCGCCGCCAAGCCCGCGGCGCAGAGCGGCGGCCAGGCACCGGCCGGCGAAGCTGGCGGGAAGTCTGGCCTGGTCTACGTGATCAAGGACCGGATCGTAAACCTGGCGGACCCTGGCGGTCGCCGCTACCTGCGCTACACGGTCGCGCTCGAGTTCGCGGACAAGAGCACCGAAAAGAAGGCGGCCGGCAGCGGCAACAGGCTCGCGATCTACCTCCCCGACGAGGACCAGCCGACCTACCAGGCGGTCGCCAGCGACCCCAAGAACGACCCGCAGAAGGAATTCCTGGCGCGGATCCAGAAGTTCACGCCGGCGCTCGAGGACGCGGTCGTGACGGTGCTGTCGTCGAAGACGTCGAACGACCTCGCTTCCGCCGAAGGCAAAGAACAGGCAAAGAAGGAGATCAAGGACCGCTGTCAGCGGATCCTGGGCTCCGAGGAGACCATCACCAACGTCTACTTCCCCGAATTCGTGATGCAGTAGGCCGATGCCCAGCATCCTCTCTCAGAAGGAAATCGACGCCCTCCTCTCTGCCCTGCCCGTCGAGGACGCGGCGCCCGGCTCGTCGGTCGAGGCAACGCGGGTCGGCAAGCCGGTCAAAACCTACGACTTCCGCCACCCGGACAAGTTCTCGCGCGACCAGCAGCGTACGCTCGAGCTGCTGCACGACCAGTTCGCGCGCCGCCTGCAGACCGCGCTGTCGGCCTACCTGCGCACGGTCGTCCAGATCAACATGCTCGGCCTCGAACAGGGCGTTTACGAGGAATACGTCCGCCAGGTTCCGAGCCCGGCTGTGCTCTACCCGATCTCGATGGACCCGCTGCCGGGCCGCGCGGTGCTCGAGCTGCACCCGAACGTCGTCTTCATCATCGTCGACCGACTGCTTGGTGGCCTCGGCAAGGGGCTCAACAAGGCGCGGGAGCTGACCGACGTCGAGGCGACGCTCCTCGAGACCGTGGTCTGGGAGGTGCTGTCGAGTCTCAAGGAGTCGTGGGTCAACATCGTCCAGCTCCAGCCGCGGCTGGGCGACATCGCCTTCACACCGCAGTTCCTACAAGTCGCGCTCTCGAGCGAGACGTGCTTGACGATCAGCTTCGAGATCCGCATTCTCGACAGCGCCGGCACGATGCGCCTCTGCATCCCCGAGGGCGTGTTCGAGCCGATCATGGGCCAGCTCAGCGCACAGGCGTACTTCGCCAGCTCGCGGCGGGCGCTGGTCGCCTCCGAGCAGCAGATGCTGCGGAAGAAGCTGGAGCGGGTCCGTGTGCCTCTGGTCGGTCAGCTCGGCGAGGCGCAGGTGAGCGTCAGCGAGCTTATCAACCTGCGGCCCGGCGACGTCATCCCGCTCGAACGGCGGTCGCACGAGGAGCTCGAGGTGCTCGTGGCTGGCCGGCCGAAGTTCTACGCCCGGCCGGGACTGCTGGGCAGGCACATCGCCTTGAAGATCACCGGCCTCGTGCCCGACGAGGACGCC
Organism: Chloroflexota bacterium; assembly: GCA_035651675.1. Classification (GTDB taxonomy): domain Bacteria; phylum Chloroflexota; class UBA6077; order FW602-bin22; family FW602-bin22; genus DASRFH01. The sequence goes on from DASRFH010000131.1 coordinate 14,805, forward strand.
GACGAGGAGAACGATGAGGAACTTGGATAGCGACCCGTTCGGGCTGGGCGGCACGAGCGCTCCGCTCAGCGACGCCGAGATCGACGCGGTCACGCCCTTCGCGGCGACAGTCCGCGACAACGCGCTGACGATCATCCACACCGTCTTTAACAAGGAGGCGGAGGTCGCCAACGTCGCCGTCAACACCGTCACCGGTGGTGACGTCGAGACGGCGCTGGTGGGTGACTACTTCCTGATCGAGGTGAACCTGCAAGGGCGGCAGGGCGAGCTCTACCCTTGCCTCACGTTCCTGCAGCGGGACGAGACGGTCGCCGCGTTCGACCTCGACGTGCCGGCCGACCCCAGCGACTGGTCGCAGCAGGTCGAGAGGCTGCAAAACCCCATCGAGCTGCTGACCGAGGCGGTGAACGGCCACCTGGGCGTCGACACGGCCGGCGACCTCACCTTCGTGCGGCCGACGGTTCGGGCGGTGAACATGCCCGAGGACTACGCGTCGCTGCTGATCGCGCCCGACGAGAACTGGGTCGAGGTCAACTACCACCTCGTCATCGCCGACGTCGGCGAGATGCAGGTCACCTCGCTCGTGGCCTACGACCTCGTGCGGCGGCTGGCCGGCCAGTCGGCGCCCGCGCCGGCGGCTGGCTTCGGCGCCGAGCCGGCTGCGCCCGCCGCCGGCCGCGCGGCCGCGTCCGATCCGCTGCTCGGCTTCGGCCTGGGCGGCTCCGACCCCTTCAACATCCCGACCGGACGCACCGGCGCGGACATCCTCGAGAGCATTCCACCGCTCACCGAGTCGTCGTCGCTTGGAGGACTGGGCATGGGTAGTAGCGCACCGGCTGGGTTCGGAGCCGGCTCGGCTGGCCGCGGCGTCGAGGCCGGCGGTGTGCGCCCCGCTCAGTTTCCGTCCTTCGGCGAGTCGCCGGCGCGCGAGCCAGTCTCCAACATCGACCTCATCCTCGACGTCAACCTGCGCGTTACCGTGGAGCTCGGGCGCACGAGCAAGAGCATCCGCGAAGTGCTCGACCTCGGGCCGGGGGCGGTGATCGAGCTGGACAAGCTGGCCGGAGAGCCGGTCGACATCCTCGTCAACGACAAGCCGATCGCCAAAGGCGAGGTCGTCGTGGTGGACGAGAACTTCGGCGTCCGGGTCACCGACATCATCTCACCGCAGGGGCGCGTCGCCTCGCTCAAATAGAGGGAGCGGGCAGGGGCTAGCCGGTTTTTCCCCCACGCAAGTAAGGGAAAGCCCGATGTAGACCCTACGCCATCGTCCGTAGTGTTGTCCGCGTGGACGGCTACTACGTGCGCGACTACGCCGACCTTGCGAACGCGCCGGCCAGCACGCCGTGGTGGAGCCTGACGTTCGACCTGGTGATCAAGCTCGGCGTGGTGATCGGGCTGATCTACCTGACGATGTGGGTGCTCCGGACGTACGTCCTGGGCGGCCAGGCGCGCAAGCGGTTCGGGCGGCATCTGGGCGGCGGCGGCATCGACCTCCTCGACACGACGCAGCTTGCGCCGGGCCGGACGCTCTACCTTGTCGAGGTGGCCGACCGAGTGCTCGTCCTCGGCGCCACCGGCTCGAGCATCGGCACGCTCGCGGAGATCCGCGAGGCCGAGGCGATCGACCTGCTCAAGGCGCGTCACGCCGGGGAAGCCGGCCCGCCGAGTTTCGCGGCGCAGCTCAAGGCGCTGACCGAGCACCTGCCGGTCGGCACCGGCGCCGCACCGTCGTTCCTGAGCGACAAGATCGGGGAGCTGCGCGCGCTGGCGGCGAACGTGCGTCGGCCGGCCGAGGCGGCCGAATGAGGCTCGCGAGGCTGCTGGCACTCGGCGGATTCGCCCTGGGTGCTACGGCCTGCGCCCCGATGCCCGCAACCGGAACCGGTGGGATCCCGGTCCCGAGCGTGTCCGTTGGGGTCACGCCGTCCCAAAACCCCGGCGACGTGTCGATGGGGCTGCAGATCGTTTTCCTGCTGACGATCCTGACGCTGGCGCCGTCGCTGCTGATCATGGTCACGTCGTTCACCCGCACGGTGATCGTGCTGTCGCTGGTGCGCAACGCGATCGGACTGCCGCAGTTGCCGCCGAACCAGGTGCTGGTCGGCCTGTCGCTCTTCCTGAGCTTCTTCGTGATGGCGCCGACCTGGAACCGGATCAACAGCGACGCTCTCCAGCCTTACCTGGCCGGCGACATCAAGCAGTCGGAGGCGATCGACAGGGCGAGCGTGCCGGTGCGCGAGTTCATGCTGAAGCAGACGCGCGAGAAAGACCTGTCGCTCTTCGTCAGCCTGGCCAAGATCGATCGGCCGCGCACGGCCGAGGACATCCCGACCTACGTGATCGTGCCGTCGTTCGTGATCAGCGAGCTGAAGACGGCGTTCCAGATGGGCTTCCTCATCTTCGTGCCGTTCCTGATCATCGACATCGTCGTCTCGAGCACGCTGATGTCCATGGGCATGCTGATGCTCCCACCTGTGATGATCTCGCTCCCGTTCAAGCTGCTGCTGTTCGTGATGGTCGACGGCTGGCACCTGATCGTGAAGTCGCTCGTGGAGTCCTTCGTAACGTGACCAGCTTCAGCCGCGGCGCGACGGCATTCGTCTGCTGCGCCGCACCCCGAGCCGCGCGGTGACCGAAGCCGGCATCCTGGCGATCGCCCAGCACGCCGTGATGATGATGGTGATGCTGGCCGGGCCGCTGCTGCTCGTGTCGCTCGTCGTCGGCCTGCTCGTCTCGGTCTTCCAGGCCGTGACGCAGATCAACGAGATGACGCTGACCTTCGTGCCGAAGGTCGTCGCGATCTTCGTCGTGCTGCTGCTGATGGGGCCGTGGATGCTCCAGATGTTGCTCGGCTACACGGCCAGCACCTTCACCAGCATCGCACAGATCGGACACTAGCCTGAACGTCACGGGTCTCCCGCCTGGGTATTTCGAGGCGTTCTTCCTCGTGCTGATGCGCGTGGGGGCCGCCGTCGCGACGATGCCGGTCATCTCGAGCCGGAACATCCCGGCGCCAGCCAAGATCGGGGCCGCCGCGCTCCTCGCCTTCGTGCTGACGCCCACCGCCGCTGGCGCCCCGACCCCGCCCAAGCTCGGCACGCCGCTGCCGCTGGCGATCGGCCAGGAGCTGCTGATCGGCGTCGTCTTCGGCTTCGTCGTCTCTCTCGTCTATAGCGGCATCCAGATGGCCGGGCAGCTGCTCGGCATCCAGATGGGCTTCAACATCGCCAACGCGCTCGACCCGGTCGGACAGGGCGGCCAGCTCTCGTACCTCGACCAGTTGTACGCGCTGATCGCCGGGATGATCTTCCTGACGGTCAACGGCCACCACCAAGTGATCCAGGCGCTCCAGCAGAGCTTCGAGATCGTGCCGCTCGGCACGTTCGCGCTAGGCCAGGCGGTCGCCGATGACCTGGTGAACCTGCTGGCTCAGGCGACGATCATCTCGATCCGGATCGGTCTGCCGGTCGCGGCCGCGCTCTTCTTGACCGACGTCGCCTTCCTGATCGTCGGGCGGACCGCGCCGCAGATGAACATCTTCTTCGTGGGCCAACCGGTCAAGGTCGGCGTGGGGCTCGTCACGTTCTTCATCGCCTTGCCGGCGATGGTCGCCTACGTCACGCAGGTCTTCGGCGGCATCCAACGCGACCTCGTCCAGCTTCTGCGGACGGTCGGGTAGGCCATGCCGGCGCAGGAACGCACCGAGTCCGCGACCCCACGACGCCGCGAAGAGGTACGCCGGCGCGGCCAGACCGCGCGCTCGGCCGAGGTCGGCTCGGTCGCGGCGCTGCTGGCTGGCTTCCTCTTCCTGCGTTATTGGGGAGCCAACGTCGTGGCCTCGCTGATCGACCTGATGCGCGGTGGCTTCCAGAACCTCAGCCAGTCCGAGCTCACCGTCGACCACGTGGTGGCCGCCACCCAGTCGTTCGCGCTGCTGCTCGCGATGATGGTGGTGCCCATTTTCTTGCTGATGATGGCGATTGGCGTCGCCGCCAACCTGTTCCAGGTCGGCTTCCTGCTGACGCTGCGGCCCCTCCAGCCCGACTTCTCGCGGCTCGATCCGCTCGAGGGCTCCAAGCGGCTCCTCTCGAAACGATCGCTCGTCGAGCTCGGCAAGGCGATCGCCAAGCTGGCGATCGTCGGCCTCGTCGTCTACTTCGTCTTGAAAGGACGCGTCGAGTCGGTGGTCGCGCTGCCGATGGTTCCGTGGCCGGGCTCGGTGCTCGTCGTCGCGTCGCTCGCCTTCGATGCGGCGATCTGGTCGGCCGTCGTCCTGCTCGTGCTCGCCGCCATCGACTACGGCTACCAGCGGTTCGCCTTCGAGCAGCAGATCAAGATGAGCCGCGAGGAGATCAAGGAAGAGCTCAAGCAGACCGAAGGGAACCCCGTCATCCGCCAGCGCGTGCGCCAGCTCCAGCGCGCGGTCGCTCAGCGCCGGATGATGCAGGCGGTTCCGAAGGCCGACGTCGTCATCACAAATCCGACCCACTACGCGGTCGCGCTCCAGTACGACGCCAAGTCGATGAGAGCGCCGCGCGTCGTGGCGAAGGGCCAGGACCTGGTCGCGCAGCAGATCAAGCGGGTCGCGCAGGAGCACGGCGTCCCGATGATGGAGAACAAGCCGCTGGCCCAGGCGCTCTACAAGGTGTGCGAGATCGGCCAGGAGATCCCGGCCGAGATGTACTCGGCGGTCGCCGAGCTGCTCGCCTTCGTCTACCGCCTGCGGATGCGGGGCGCCGCTCGACCAGCGCCCGTCGGGGCTAGCTGATGGCGAGCAACGCTCCCGCCACGCCCGCGACCGGGCGACTGAGCCTGCCCGACCTGACGATGGCGATCGCCACCGTCGTCGTGATCGGCCTGATGGTGATCCCGCTGCCGACCGTCCTCCTGGACGTGCTGCTGGCGGTGAACATCACCTCTGCCCTGACGATCCTGCTGGTATCGATGTACGTGGGGGACTCGCTCGAGTTCTCGGTCTTCCCGTCGCTGCTGCTCGTCATGACGCTGTTCCGTCTCGGCCTGAACGTGGCGGCGACGCGGTTGATTCTCCTGCAAGGCGAGGCCGGGACGGTGATCTCGGCGTTCGGTAACTTCGTCGTCGGCGGCAACTTCGTCGTCGGCGTGGTCGTCTTCCTGATCCTGATGATCATCCAGTTCGTCGTCATCACGAACGGCGCCGGCCGCGTCGCGGAAGTGGCGGCGCGGTTCACCCTCGACGCGATGCCGGGCAAGCAGCTCGCGATCGACGCCGACCTGAACGCCGGGCTGATCAACGAGGCCGAGGCCCGCCGCCGCCGCCGCGCCATCGAGATGGAGGCGGACTTCTACGGCGCGATGGACGGCGCCTCGAAATTCGTGCGCGGCGACGCGATCGCGGCTGTGGTGATCGTGCTGGTGAACGTCATCGGCGGGTTCGGCGTCGGCGTGCTCCAGCAGGGCTTGTCGCTCACCGACGCGCTGCGCAACTACACGCTGCTGACCGTCGGCGACGGCCTCGTGTCGCAGATCCCGGCGCTGCTCATCTCGACGGCGACCGGCATCATGGTCACCCGCGCCGCGTCCGAGGCGAATCTCGGTCGCGACGTGCTCGGCCAGGTCGCGAAGAACCCGCGCGCGTTCGGCATCGCGGGCGGGGTGCTGCTGGTGCTCGCCGCGATTCCCGGACTGCCGAAGCTCCCGTTCCTGTTGATCGGCGCGACCGCGCTCTTCGGCGCCTGGGCGGTGAACCGCGGCCAGGCCCGAGCCGCCCAGGCCGCGAGGGCGGCCGACCAGGCGCAGGCCGCGCAGGCGAAGGCCCCAGAGAACGTCGTCGACCTGCTGCAGGTCGACCCGATGGAGCTGGAGATCGGCTACGGCCTGATCCCGCTGGTCGACCAGGAACAGGGTGGCAACCTGCTCAGCCGAATCACGATGATCCGCCGCCAGCTCGCGCTCGACCTCGGCATCGTCCTGCCGACCATACGCGTGCGCGACAACCTCCAACTCCGCCCTAACACGTACGTCGTCAAACTGCGCGGCGTCGAGGTGGCACGCGGCGAGGTGATGGTCACCCACTTCCTGGCGATGAACCCGGGCACGGCCGAAGAGGGACTCGAGGGCATCCCGACCACCGAGCCGGCCTTCGGTTTGCCCGCCCTCTGGATCACCAGCGGGCAGCGTGAGACCGCCGAGCTCCTCGGCTACACGGTCGTCGACCCGTCGTCGGTGCTGACGACCCACCTGACCGAGGTGATCAAGACGCACGCGCCGGCGATCCTCAGCCGGCAGGACGTCAAGAGCCTCGTCGACAACCTGCGGCGTGACTACCCGGCGCTGCTCGACGAGCTGATCCCGAACCTGGTCGGCCTGGGCGAGATCCAAAAGGTGCTCCAGAACCTGCTGCGCGAGCGCGTCTCCGTCCGCGACCTCGTCACCGTGCTCGAGTCGATCGCCGACGCGGCGCGCACGACCAAGGACACCGACGTGCTCACCGAGTTCGCGCGGCGAGGCCTCGCCCGGTCGATCTCGGCGCAGTACAAGGACGACCAGAACAACCTGCCGGCCATGATGCTTGCGCCGCAGGTCGATCAGATGCTCTCGGGGGCGCTCCAGCAGACCGACCAGGGCACGATGATCGCGATCGACTCCCCGACGGCCCAGCGGCTGATCGGCCGGATCGGCCGTGAGATGGAGCGGATGGCACAGCAGGGCCACCAGCCGGTGCTGATCTGCTCGTCGCGGCTGCGGCTGCCGCTGAGGCGGCTCACCGAGCGCTCGCTGCCGAACCTGGTCGTCCTTTCGTTCGCCGAGATCGTGCCGCAGGTGAACGTCGTGTCCTCGGGCCTGGTGACTCTGGACGAGGCGTAGCGCATGAAAATGAAGAGGTACACGGCGGGCTCGATGGCCGACGCGCTCGCCGCGATCCGTACCGAGCTTGGTCCGCGCGCGATAATCGTCCACTCCACCACGACGCGGAAGGGGCCGCTCGGCCTGCTCCAGAGGCCGATGGTCGAGGTGGTCGCCGCGGTGGACGAGAGCGCGCGACCGCGGCCGAAGGTCGCTGCGGCGGGCGCGCGGCTGCCCCGCCCCACCCAGACTCGGCCCCACCCTGCCCCCCTCCCGAAGGGAGACGAGAGCCGCGCGGTACTTTCTCACGCCACGTCCGCCGACCTCCTGCGCGCGATCGCCCAAGGCACCGAGCCGGTGGCACCAGCGGCGATTCGGGAGATGCAGCACCACGTGAAGGAGCTGCGCGGCGCGATCGCCCGGATGGTGCAGCACGCGCAGTGGCCGGGAATGGCCAAGCTCGCACCGCCGCTCGCCGACCTCTACCAGCGGCTGCTCGGCCAGGAGGTCGAGCCCGCGCTCGCTCAGGAGCTTGTGACGGCCATCGACTCCGAGCTCAGCCTCCAGGCGAGTGGCGACCGCGCGACGGTGCTGGAGTGTCTCGCCAAGCATCTGCGCCGCCGTTTCCCGACGACGGGCCCGCTTGCGCCCAAGCCGGGCCAGCCGACCGTCCTGTTCCTCGTCGGCCCGACCGGCGTCGGCAAGACGACGACTATCGCCAAGCTCGCCGCGACGCTGACGCTTCAGCGGCAGGCCGTCGCGCTCGTCACGTGCGACACCTACCGGATCGCGGCGATCCCGCAGCTCCGGACGTACGCCGACATCCTGCGCGTACCGATCGAGGTCGCGTACTCGCCGGATGAGCTCACCGCGAAGGTGATGGACCACGTCGAGCGCGACTTCATCATCGTCGACACCCCCGGCCGCTCGCAGCGCAACGGCGACCAGCTCGCGGAGCTGCGCTGCTTCGTCACCGCCGTGCCGGCGCAGCGCACGTTCCTGACCGTCGCGGCCGGCGCGCGTTACCGCGACATGCTCGACGTCGTGGCGCGGTTCGGTACGGTCCCGTTCGACGGGTTACTGGTCACCAAGCTCGACGAGACGACCACCTTCGGTCCGCTCTTGAACCTCGCGGCCGCGACCGCCAAGCCGATCTCGTACCTGACGAACGGGCAGAACGTGCCGCGTGACATCACGCTGGCGACGCCGCACGGCCTGACCGAAATGCTGATCGAGGCCGCCTACGCCGACGCCGCGCCGGCGGACCAGGTGGTGGTGGGGAGCGTGGCAGCCGTATGATCGACCAGGCGAGCGAGCTGCGGCGGCTTGTGCAGCCAGGGTGGCGGCCTACCGCGGCCACCGCCACCGCCAGCACGCGCGTGCTGGCGGTGGCGAGCGGGAAGGGCGGCGTCGGCAAGACCAACGTCACCGTCAACCTCGCCATCGCGCTCGCACGAGACGGGAAAAAGGTCGTCGTGCTCGACGGCGACCTGGGCCTGGCCAACGTCGACGTCTTGCTCGGGCTCACGCCGACCTGGACGCTCCAGCACGTCGTCGCCGGCGAGTGCGAGCTCTGCGACGCGATCTGCCCGGCGCCCGGTGCGATCTGGGTGATCCCTGGTGGGTCGGGCGTCGAGCAGCTCGCCAACCTCTCGGTCGAGGGACGGCGCCGCCTTGTCGACTCCTTGAGCTCGCTCGACGGCCAGGCGGACGTGCTGCTCGTCGACCTGGCAGCTGGCGTCTCCGAGGACGTGTCGACGCTCCTGGCGGCGGCACCGGAGGTGCTCGTCGTCACGACGCCCGAGCCGACCGCAATCACCGATGCCTACGCGCTGGTGAAGACCGCGCTCCGCCACGATCAGGCTACGACGTTCCACCTGGTCGTCAATCAGACCGACGACGTAGGTGAGGGAGCCCAGGTCGCGCGCAAGATCGCGGCCGTGGCGCGTGAGTTCCTGGGGGTCGAGCTGAACCTGCTAGGCCACGTCCCAACCGACTCGGCGGTGCCGAAGGCCGTGCGCAGCCAGGTGCCGCTGTTGCTCGCCTACCCGAACGCGCTCGCCTCACGCCGGATCGTGGAGCTGGCGCGGCGGCTCGCCCTGCGGTGGACGCAGGCAAGAGTAAGTGATTCCTCTATCATCACGCTCCTGAACCGCATGGCGGCGGAGGCGGGAGCACGCTGATGCCGGTATTCGAGACGGGCATGGCCGCCGAGATCGAGCTCAACGGCATGGCCGAGAAGTACCCCACGCGGATCGAAGAGGTCCGCGGCGACTACCTGTTGATCGCGACGCCGCTCAAGCAGCGCGAGTACGTCCAGATCGAGAACGGCAAAAAGGTACTGCTGAGCGTCGTCCGCCGGAACAACCCCTACTTCTACGAGACGGTCGTCGTGGGGACCGAGTGGAACGAGGGGCAGCAGCTCACCCAGCTCCGGCGTCCGGCCGACAACGCCGGCGTCGCGCTGCGGCAGCACGTCCGGGTCGCGGTGGTCATCGGCGACGCGCAGTTCTGGGTCGAGGGCGAGGACGGCAAGTTCGGTCCGATCATTCCTGGCTCGGTCCTCGACATCTCGGCGGGCGGTGTGCAGGTGATGACGAAAGAGGGCCTGCCGGTCGGCGCGAACGTGCTGATGCGCGCGACCCTGTCGCGCCAGGCAGGCACGCTGATGGCGAACGTCACCGTGCTCCGCGACTACGAGCGCGTCTCGGACGTCGGGGTTAAGACCCACCGCGCCCACTGCCAGTTCCACGACCTGCCCGAGAAGGAACGGGAGAAGCTGATCAAGTTCGTGTTCTCGCGCGAGCGCGAGCTCCGCCAGAAGGGGGTGCTGTAGGTGATGCCCGAGTCCGGGCGCCTGCGCCTCGACCCGCTGCAAGTCTTCGCCATCGCGCTCGCGGCGTGTCTGGCGGCGATGCTGTTCTTCATCGCCGTGGTGTCGAACGTGACGGTCGGCACCGCCGCGACCCGGGCGATCGTGAGCTGGGTGGTTCTCTCCTTGCTCGGCATCGCCGTGACCACGCTCGTGCGGTGGGTGCTGCGGGCGCCGCCGCCTGGGGATTAGGGATGCCAGCCACAGTCGTCCAGCAAGAGTGGAACGAGAAGCTCTGGAACAACTTCGTCGCCCACCACGACCCGAAGCTGCGCGAGCAGATCATCGTCCAGTACGCGCCGCTGGTGAAGTACGTCGTCGGCCGTCTGGCCATCAACATGCCGACGATCATCGACTCCGACGACGTCATCTCGTACGGTACGCTCGGGCTGATCGACGCGGTCGAGCGGTTCGACCCGGGCCGCGGCATCAAGTTCGAGACGTACGCGATCGCGCGGATCCGTGGGGCGATCATCGACGCGCTCCGCTCGCTTGACCAGATCCCGCGGACGGCCCGGCAGCGCGCGCGTGAGATCGAGGCGGCGATGGCCGAGCTCGAGGCGAAGCTCAAGCGGCCGCCGACCGACGAAGAGGTCGCCGCGGCGGTCGGGATGGACGTCGACCGCTACCGCGAGGCGATCGTCCGCACCAACGTCGTCACCCTCTCGCTCGACTCACTGCTGAGCAGCGACGACGACGAAGGGCCAGGCAGTGGGACCAAGCCGTACGCTTTCGAGGACCGCGATAGCCCCGATCCCCTGGCCGCCTCGGAGCGGCGCGAGCTGGAGAAGGCGCTCGTGCTGGCGGTGAAGAACCTGCCGGAGCGGGAACGGCTGGTTCTCTCCCTTTACTACTACGAAGAGCTGACGATGAAGGAGATCAGCCGGGTTATGGAGATCTCCGAGTCGCGCGTCTGCCAGCTCCACGCCCAGGCGATCCTGCGGCTGCGCGCGACGCTGCGGAGCCATCAGGCGGCGTGAACGCGCCTACGGTGTTGGCGTGACCCAGACCTACGCACTCGTTGCGTTCCAATTCGTTGCCTTCCTGATCATCCTCTATCTGATGCTCAGCATGTACCGCCAGCTCCGCCGCGACGGCAGCGCCGACGCGGGTCGGATCCGGGCGGACGTCGGCGACCTGGTGAGCGAGCTGCGCCGGACCGCCGACCAGATCAACGCCGACATCTCGGCGCGCGCCGCCACGCTGCAAAAGCTGGTCGACGAGGCGGACGAGAAGATTAAGCGGCTCGACGCGGTCGCCAGCCGGCTGGAAGCCCAGCGCCCCGGCGGCGCACCGGCGGCTCGCACCGCCACCGCTGCCCCGCGGCCATTGCGTCCGCCCTCGGGCGATTCGGAAACGCGGAGAAACGGCGACGCGGTGAGGACCAGTGTGCCCCAGCACCCGCCCACCGAGTCAACCACGCGTCCCCGTGTCTCCAGCTCGGCCGGTCCGGGTGGTGGAAGCGACGAGGGGCCCTGGCCAGGAGCTCCGCTCAGCGCACCCACGCGCAGCGTACCGCCGGTGACCGCCGGGTCGCCGGCCGCGGCGAGTGCCTACCGCCAGACCTCCAGGGTGACCGACGGCTTCGTCGAGCTCGATCCCGGCGACGCCGGCAAGTTCCAGACGGTGCGCCGCCTCGCGCAGGAGGGCCTGTCGGCCGCGGAGATCGCCCGGCGGACGCGGCTCGGGCGAGAGGAAGTCGAGCTGATCATGCAGCTCGCCACGGGGAGCAGCCAGTGAGCCGCCTCCTCGCCCTCGCGGCCGCCGTGCTGCCTCTGTTCTGGCTAGCCTCCTCCGCGCTGGCCAACGGCGCACCTGTCAAGATCGAGCTCGGCAAGATCCCTGGCATCACCAACTTCGGCTCGCCGAACGCGAAAGGCGTTGCCGAGATCACGGTGGTCGAGGGCGACACGAAGGTCACGGTCACCAACCTCGACCGGTTGACCAACGAGCTCTACCAGGCCTGGCTCGTCAACACCAAGACGGGCGAGCGGCTGAGCGTGGCGAAGTTCAACTCGACCGCGGACGGCACGGCCGTCTCCAACTCGGTGATCAGCATCGGCAATAAGGAGTACGACCTGTTCGTCGTGACCGTCGAGCCCGAGCCGGACCCGAGCCCCGACCCCGACTCGCGGATAGTGCTCGCCGGCTACTGGCCGAAGCGCGAGCCGCCGGCCACCCAGACGGCGCTCGCCAACCTGACGCCGGGCGCTAACCTCACACCCGGCGCGAACGCCACGCCAGCCGCCCCGACCACGCCCACGATCGCGCCGCCGCGTGCGCTCCCGCGCACCGGCGGTGTCCTCGGCGCCGGGCCGCTGCTGGCCGGGCTCGCGCTGCTCGGCTGCGGTCTCTTCGCTTTCGGAAGGAGTGCCAAGCCGTGATCCGCGGTCTCTACAGCGCCGCGGCGGGGATGATCGCCAACTTCACCCGCCAGGAAACCATCTCCAACAACCTCGCGAACCTGAACACGACCGGCTTCAAGCAGGACCTGATCGCGATACGTCAGGCCGCGGAGGTCCCGGAGGCGCGTCAGCTCAGCGGCTTGTTCGAGGTGCCGTACCCGACGCGGCCCGGCCCGACGCCGCTCGGCGTGGTGGGTACCGGCGTGGTGACTGACCCCGTCGCCGTCGACCAGACGCAGGGCGACGTGCGCGAAACCGGCAACGAGCTCGATCTGGCGCTGGTCGGTCCCGGCTACTTCCAGATGCAGACGCCGGAGGGTCAGACGTTCTACACGCGCGACGGCCGGTTCAGCCGCGATGGCGTCGGTCGGCTGGTCGACGCGAAGGGCAACTTCCTGATGGGCGACGACGGTCCGATCCGCGTGGCGCAGGGCTCCGTGCAGATCGACCCGGACGGGACGGTCCTCTCGGACGGCGAGGAGGTCGACCAGATCCGCGTGATGAGCTTCCAGCCGGACACGCCGCTTAAGAAGATCGGCGCAAGTGGGTTCGTGCCAGTGGATCCGAGCGCGCCGCCGACGTTCGTGGACCAGAACACCGTCGTCCAGCAGGGCGCGATCGAGGCGTCGAACGTCGATCCCAACAAGGCGGTGGTCGAGATGATGTCGGCGGCGCGCTCGTACGAAGCCGCGCAGCGCATGGTGCAGCTCAACGACTCGGTCCTCGAACGGGCCGTCAACGACCTCGGGCGGGTGTAGGTCAATGCTGGGCGCTTTTCGCGGGCCGGCCTCGGGGTTGATTGCCAACCAGGGGCTGATCGACGTCATTTCCAACAACCTGGCCAACATCAACACGCCGGGCTTCAAACAGAGCCGGGTTTCGTTCCAGGACCTGCTCTACGAGCGAACGCCGCCCGTCCCCGACTTCTCGTCGCCCGACGAGAACCAGCTCACGGACCGGATCGGCGCCGGCGTCAAGATCGCCGCCACGCCACGCTCTTTCGAGCCAGGCGCCCTGATCCAGGACAACGACCCGCTGCACATGGCGATCCAGGGCGAGGGGTTCTTCGTCGTGCGGACCGCCGACGGCGGCGCCGCCTACACCCGCGACGGCTCTTTCACGCGCGACGCGGTCGGCCGGATCGTCACCCGCGACGGCGACGTCGTGCTGCCCGAGACCCGCATCCCCGCCGACGCGCGCGACATCCGCGTGGATCGGAACGGGCTCGTCTTCGCCCGCCTCGGCGACGGGACCGGGGACGACGTCGAGGTGCAGGTTGGCGAGGTCCAGCTCGCGCGCTTCACCAACCCGCAAGGGCTCGCGTCCGCCGGCGGCAACACGTTCCTGGCTACCGAGAACTCGGGTCCGGCGCTCGTCGGGTATCCGGGCGACGAGGGCTACGGCACGATCGCGGGCGGCTCGGTGGAAGGCTCGAACGTCGACATGGCCGAGCAGATGACGCAGATGATCGTCGGCCAGCGCGCCTACGCCTTCAACGCGCGCGCACTCCAGACGATCGACCAGATGCTCGACCTCGCCAACAACCTGCGCCGCTGAACGGGCTGAGCCGAAGATAGACACCAGAGAGCAGGTACGCCGGTGAACATCGATCGCCTGAACCAGAACCTCGCAAGCAGCGCCTACGGCCTCCGCGGCAAGCGCGCCGGCGAGTCGCCCGCGGTCGAGGACGCCTCGTCCGCGGCAGAGGCCACCGCGAGCGGGGCCGTCGGCCGCGCCGACGGCGTCGAGCTGTCAGACCAGGCCAGGCTGCTGCAGCGCGCCGCGGCCGCGGTCAACGCCGCGCCGGACGTGCGTGAAGAGGTCGTTCAGCGGATTCAGTCGCAGGTCCGGCGCGACCAATACACGCCGAACGACCAGGCGGTCGCCCGGGCTCTGCTAGGTGAGCAGCCTTGACGACCGCGACCGTGTCAGGCGTCCCACAGCTCGTCGCGCTGCTCGAGGCCGAGACGGCGCTGTACGGCGAGCTGCTCCAGCTGGGCGAACAGGAACGGAGCGCGGTTGTCGCCGACGACCCGCGGTGGCTGAACGCGCTCGTCGCCGACAAGGAGCGCGTGCTCGTCGAGGTCGCGCGGGTCGAAGCCGCGCGACAGGACTGGATGGCAGTGTGGACGGCCGCGCACGGGCTACCTGGGGAAACGAGCCTCGCCGATCTGGCACGCCGCCTGCCCGCCGCCGACGCCGCTCGGCTGAACGTCGTGCGAAAGGATCTGCTCGAGCGGGTCCGCGACGTCGCCGAGATGAATCACCGCAACCACGAGCTCCTGCGTTCGGCGCTCCGGATCGTGAACCGCTCGATCGAGGCGTTCAGTCGGATCGGCGGGGCCGGGTACAAGCCGAACGGCGAACGTGCTCCAGCCAGCCGGACGATGGTCCTGGATCGGCGCGCCTGACCGATGATCCGCTCGACGTTCGCGACGTTAAACCTGGCCAACCGCGCGCTCGTCGCCCAGCAGATTGGCCTCGACACGACCGGCCACAACATCGCGAACGCGAACACCGACGGCTTCACGCGCCAGGCGGCCGAGATGGAGGCGTCGACGCCGTTCACGCTCGCCGGCACGTCGCGACCCCAGCAGCCCGGCCAGCTTGGCACCGGCGTCGACGTTACGAACATCAAGCGGTTCCGCGATGGCTTCCTGGACCTACAGTACCGGCAAGAGCAGCAGCTCCTCGGCCAGTGGACGTCCAGCCAGGACGCGCTCTCGAAGATCGAGCAGGCGTTCAACGAGCCGTCCAGCGAGGGACTCGCCAACGCGCTCAGCCAGTTTTGGAACAATTGGAGCTCGCTGGCGAACAACCCGGAGAGCCAGTCGTTCCGCAAGTCGCTGGTCGAGAGCGCTCAGACGCTCACGTCGCAGATGAACCAGCTCTACAACACGCTCGCCGGCCAACAGCGCAACCTCGACACGGACGTCCAGCTCCGCGTCACCGACATCAACAACTTGACGCAGCAGATCGCCCGGCTGAACGACCAGATCATCCGCATCGTCGGCGCCGGCGACCAGCCGAACGACCTGCGCGACCAGCGCGACCTGCTGCTCGACCAGCTCTCGAAGATCGTCAACATCACCTACGCCGAGTCGGACAACGGCTCGGTGACGGTGAACATCGGCGGGCGGACGGCGGTGTACGGCAACCAGTCTTTCCAGCTCAAGACCCAGGAGGACCCGACCACCGGCTTCTCGCAGGTCTACTGGGCCGATGCGTTCCGCGAGTCGCAGGTCCCGCCGCTGCCGCTCGACCAGGCGAACATCACGAGCGGGCAGCTCTACGGCGACATCCAGGCGCGCGACGTGACCCTCGCCGACACGCTCGATCAGGTCAACTCGCTCGGCGCGACGCTCATCACACAGGTGAACGAGGTTCACAGCCAGGGCTTCGGCCTCAACGACGCGACCGGGCTGCCGTTCTTCGCCGGCACCGGCGCCGACGACATCGCCGTCTCCGACGCGATCACCGGCGACCTCGACAACGTCGCCGCCGCGTCGTCGCAGCTTTCTCCCGGCGATGGGTCGAACGCGCTAGCGATCCACGACCTGCAGCGCCAGCTTGTGATGAACAACGGCAGCGCGACGATCGAGGACTTCTACGCCGGCCTGGTCGCGAACCTCGGCGTCCAAAGCCAGCAGGCGCAGGGCATGGCCAAGAACGAGCAGCTCCTGAGCGATCACCTGGCGGAGCAGCGACAGTCGGTCGGCGGCGTCTCGCTGGACGAGGAGACGACCAACCTCATCCGCTACCAGCACGCCTACAACGCAGCGGCGCGCGTCGTGACCGCGGTCGACGAGATGCTCGACAAGCTCATCAACGGCACCGGCCTGGTCGGCCGCTAGCGCAGCCACGGGAGGGGTTCGTGCGGATTACCGATCGTTTGCTCGTCGACAAGGTCCTCGGCAACATCCAGCGCAACACCCAGCGGCTGTCGGACTTGCAGGACGAGGTGGCGACCGGCCGGCGCATCAACAAGCCCTCCGACGATCCGACCGGAACCGTCTCGTCGCTCATCCTCCACTCGACCGACGACGAGAACCAGCAAGACGCCGCGAACCTCGACCAGGCGCAGGCCTGGCTGAACTCGACCGACGTCGCGCTCCAGGACGTCAACAGCATCCTCCAGCGCGCCCGCGAGCTCGCCGTGCAGGGTGCCAACCAGACGCTCGGGCCGGAAGAGACCACCTCGCTGGCGAACGAGGTCGACCAGCTGCTCGACCATGCGATGCAGCTCGCCAACACCCAGAACGGGGACCGCTACATCTTCGGCGGCTTCAATACCCGTACGCCGTCGTTCAACTTCACGGACTCGACGAAGACGGCCTGGGTGTACAACGGCGACAACGGCGACATCCAACGCGCAGTCGCGCCGGGCGTGAAGCTGAGCGTCAACGTCACCGGCGACCGCGTCTTCCCCGGCGTGTTCGACGTGCTGATGGGCATCCGCGACGACCTGAAGGCGCACAACCAGGACTCGCTCTCGCTCGACCGGCT
Organism: Chloroflexota bacterium; assembly: GCA_035651675.1. Lineage (GTDB taxonomy): Bacteria > Chloroflexota > UBA6077 > FW602-bin22 > FW602-bin22 > DASRFH01. The sequence goes on from DASRFH010000131.1 coordinate 31,416, forward strand.
GGACGAGCTGGACTCGGTCCACAACGACGTGCTGAACGCGCTCGGCGAAGTTGGCGCGAAGGGCGCGCGGCTCGACCTGACCAAGAACCAGCTCTCCGCCGCCCACCTCAACAACAAGGGATCGATCAGCGACATCGAAGACGCCGACATGAGCGACGCGATCGTGAACCTGAGCGCCCAGCAGACGGCGCTGCAAGCGGCGCTGGCGACCGGCGCGCGCGTCATCCAACCGCAGCTCCTCGACTTCCTGAAGTGACGGCGGACACGCTGCCCGGGGTACCTTCGGGGGTGGCGCCGGAGCTGCCGCGCGCGATCCTCTTCGAGGAGGGGCTCGTCGGCTGCCCGACCTGGCGGCACTTCGTGCTCGAGCCCGACGCGGCCGGACCGGCGATCCAGCTCCTGCGCTGCCTCGACGTCGAGGGCGTCGCGTTGTACGTGGCCGATCCGTTTACAATCGTGCCCGACTACGAGTTCGAGATCGCCGACGCCGACGCCGAGGCGCTTGAGCTGAGCGATCCGAGGGACGCGCTGGTGTTGGTGGTCCTGACCGTGCGCACCCAGCCACCCGCCGTAACTGCCAACCTGCTGGGGCCGCTCGTGGTTAACGTCCGCACGGGGCGTGGGCGCCAGCTCGTGTTGGGCTCGTCGGACTACTCGGTCCGGCACGTGGTCCACGGCTAGCGCAGCCGGGCCGAGCTCTCTATGCTGGTGCTCTCGCGCAAGGTCGATCAGACCATCGTCATCGAGCCGAACATCACGATCCGGATCCTCGAGATCAACGGCGATCGGGTGAAGCTCGGCATCAACGCGCCGCGCGACGTCGTCATCCTGCGGCAGGAGCTCCAGGAGGAGGTCCGGCAGGAGAATCTGCGCGCGGCGACGAAGGGCGAGGAGGTGGGGCCGCTGCTTGGCGCCGTCGGCGACGCGCTCGCCGGCCGGCAGTCCCGCGTCCAGCGTCCGGCGGCCGGTACTTAGGTAAGGGTCGCCCGGCCAACGACGCAATGGCTATGCTACGCGGAATGCGCAGGAGCAGGCGGCCGCACGCCGGCCTCGTCGTCGCGCTCGTCGTGGTGATGGTATTGGCGGCGTGCCGCGGGGAGGAAGAGGCCGGCGGATCCGGTGGCGGCCCCGCGCCCACGCCGGTTGTCGTGCGCAACGCGACGCCGCTGGCGCTGGGCGGCACGCCGAACGCGGCGGCGCTCGCCGCGACGGCGCAAGCGCAGGCGGCCGGCGCGGCGGGGGTCAAGCCGCCGGCGACGCCCGCGGGTGCGCCCGCGTCGGGCGGCACCCCGGTCCCGTCCGGCCAGGGACAGCCCGCGGCCGCGCAGCCCCCGGCGGTCACGAAGCCAGGCACGCAGCAACAGCAGCCGCTGCGGCTCGGGATCGTGCAGCCGGCCTGGGAGACGCTGCATCTGAAGGAGCAGGAGCTCGGCGGGCAGGTACGGACGGTCACGACCGCCGATATGGACGACTACCAGCGGAACATCGACCAGCTCATCCGCTCGGGGTCGAACGTGATCATCACGGTCGGCGTCGACCTCACCCAGGTCACGCAGGACGCCGCGGAGAAGAACCCAAACGTCAAGTTCCTGGGCATCGACCAGTACCAGGACCGCGTCCTGCCGAACCTGGTTGGGCTCGTCTACGACGACGACAAGGCGGGGTTCGTGGCCGGCGCGCTGGCGGGGCTCATGACCAAGAGCAACACGGTTGGCGCGGTCGTCGGACCGGGTTGGATGCCGACCATGGTGAACCTCGGCGAGGGCTTCGCGGCTGGTGCCGAGTACGTCAACCCGAACGTCGAAGTGCTGCTCGAGTACCACCCGGGGGAGCTGCCCGAGGGGCTGAACGACACGACGTGGGGCCGCGACACCGCGCTCCAGATGGTCGCGGACGGCGCCGACGTCATGTTCGGGGCCGGCGGGAAGACCGGCCAGGCCGCGCTCGAGGCCGCCAAGTCGAAGAACGTGCTCGTCATCGGCTCGGAGATCGACCAGTACGATGCTGACCCACAGCTCCGCCCGGTGCTGCTGACGAGCGTCGTCAAGGTGCTCACGACGCAGTCGGTCCAGCAGCTCATCAAGGGGCTGACCGAAGGCACCGTCAAGGGTGGCAACGTCTTCGGCGACATCCAGACGGCGCCGATGCGCGAGAACGACGCGAAGGTGCCGAAGACGGTCAAAGACCGGCTGGCGACCATCCAGAACGGACTCAAGTCCGGATCGGTGAAGACGGGCGTCCAGACCCGGTGACGGCTCGCCTCGGCGACGTCACGCTCCACCTCGGCATTTTCGACGGGCCGCTCGACCTCCTCCTCAACCTCATCGAGCGGCGCGAGCTCGACATAACGACCGTATCGTTGGCGCAGGTCGCGGATAGCTACCTCTCGCACGTCCGCGCGATGGAGGAGCTGGACCCGTACGGACTCGCGGAGTTCATCGCGGTCGCGGCGAAGCTGCTGCTGATCAAATCGACGGTGCTGCTGCCCAGGCCCGAGCGCGGACTGGAGGCCGAGCAGCCGGAGGACCCGACCGATCTGACGGAGCGGCTGCGCGAGTACCAGCTGATCAAGCAGGCTGCGACGGCGCTGAAGGAGCGCGAGGAGGCTGGCCTGCGCTCGTACTGGCGGCTGGCGCCGCTGAAGCCGCCGCCTGCGCGCCCACGCCGGGAGTCCGGCGCGCCAAACGATCTCCTGCGCGCGCTCCAGCGGCTTGCCGAGCAGCTTGCGCGCCAGCCCAAAGAAGAGGTCCTGGAGCGGGAGCAGTTCTCGATCGGCGAGAAGATCGAGCTGCTGCGCGCGCGCTGCGCGAGGGGCGGCCGTGTCAGTCTGATCGGATTGCTAGCCAATGTCGGCCGCGGCGAGGCGGTCGCGACGTTTCTGGCGCTGCTCGAGCTGCTCCGGCTGGGCGAGGTGGACGCGGTGCAGGAGGGGCTATTTGGAGACGTGGTCGTGTTCGGGGTGCCTAGAATCCGCAGGTGAGGCTGGCACTGGCCGGGCTGGCTGTTGGCCTGGCGTTGGTTGGGTGCGCGGTGCGCGCTGACACAACCGGGGGTTCCCCTCCAACGGTTGTGGCGCCGACCGCGCAGCCGGCGCCGCCCACGCCGACGCTCGCTCCATCTCCGCAGAAGCCGGCTCCGCCCACGCCGACGCTGGTACCGTCGAAGCCGACGCCAGCTCCCTCCGCGCCGACGCCGGTGGCGGCGAAGCCGACGCCGATGCTGCTCACGCCGACCGCGCCGCCGACCGCCTCGGCTGGTCCAGCCGGCGCAGCGCGCGTCCAGCTCCAGGTTCCCGACAGGTACAGGATCGGGCGCCTCGCTCAGCCCCACGAGCTAACGCTGCCCAGCGGCTTCACGGTGTCCGTGTTCGCGGCCGGGTTGACCGGACCGCGCCTCATGGCGCTCGGGCCGGACGGCACGCTCTACGTGACCGGGATGGCCGGCGGTGTCGTGTACGCGATGCACGACGGAGGAGGAGTCGCGGACGAGGTCCGCGCGTGGGCATCCGGCCTCCGCCGCCCGCACGGCATCGCCGTCCACGACGGCTACCTGTACGTCGGCGAGGAGAACCGGGTGATTCGGTTCAAGATCGGGCCGAACGGCGAGCGCGCGAGCGAGCCGCAGATCGTCGTGCCCGACCTGCCGAGCGGCGCCGGCCACGCCACCCGCACGGTCGGGTTCGGGCCGGACGGTCGGCTCTACGTCGCGGTCGGGTCGTCCTGCAACGTGTGCCTCGAAACGGACGAGCGGCGCGCCGCCATCTCGGTCTACGGCGGCGACGGCGGCGCGGGACGTCTTTTCGCGCGCGGCCTGCGGAACGCGGTGGGGCTTACGTGGCGGCCGGGGACAACGCAGATGTGGGCGACCAACAACGGCCGTGACTACCTGGGCGACGACGCCCCACCCGAGACCGTGTACGTGGTCCACGAGGGGTTGGACGCCGGCTGGCCGCGGTGCAACCCGCCGGGTACGCCGGATCCCCAGTTCGGCAGCCCGACGAGCTGCCAGGGTGTCGACGCGCCAGCGGTCACCGCCCAGGCCCATATGGCGCCGCTCGGTCTGCGCTTCTACGACGGCAAGATGTTCCCGCCTCAGCTCCGCGGTGACCTCTTCGTCGCGTTCCACGGCTCGTGGAACCGCAGCGTGCCGGTTGGCTACAAGGTGATGCGCGTGCCGTTCGGCGGCGGGGACAAGCCGATCGGTCCGCCCGAGGACTTCGTGACCGGCTTCCAGCCGGCGGACGGCAGCCGTGGCGCGGTCTGGGCGCGCCCCGTCGACCTCCTGGTCATGCCCGACGGGGCGATGTTGATCACCGACGACGACGGCGGCGCGATCTTCCGCATCGCCTACGCCGGCGCGGTCTGAGTGAGCCCGATGGCGCTGAGCACGACCGCCCTCCCAATCGTCTACGACCGCAAGAAGCTGCCCAACGGGTTGCGCGTGGTCGCGGCACAGCTCCGGGAGACGCGGGCGGCGTCGGCGCGCGTCTTCGTCGACGGCGGCTCGCGGGCGGAGCCGGACCACCTGGCCGGGGTTGCGCATTTCCTCGAGCACGCTGTCTTCAAGGGCACCGAGCGCTGGCCGACCGCCAAGGAGCTTGGCCTCGCGACCGAACGGGTCGGCGGCGCTGCCGACGCGTTCACCGACAAGGACCATTCTGGCTACATCGTCCACGGGCCGGCCGACTACCTGCCTCTTTTCCTCGACGTGCTCGCCGACCTCCTGATGCGTCCCCTGCTCGACCCGGCCGAGGTGGAGCGCGAGCGCGACGTCATCGCCGAGGAGCTACGGGCCTACCGCGACGACTCCGAGGACATGGCGAAGACCGCCCTGGAGCGCACGCTCTGGCCGCGCCACCCGCTCGGCCGCGAAATCCTCGGCAACGCCCGCACGATCCGGAACATGCAGCGCGCCGACCTCGAGCTTTACCGCCAGACGTGGTTCACGCCCCACGCCGCGGTGGTGGCAGTCGCGAGCTCGCTGCCGACGGCCGAGGTGTTCGACGCGGTCGAGCGCGCATTCGGCGACTGGCGGGGCGGTCAGCGTCCGGCGTGGCGGCCGGCGCCGGAGCCCCCGAGGGGACCAATGCTCAGCGTGCAGCAGCGGCGAGCGGAGCAGGTGCGCTTCCGGCTCGGCTTCCCCGTCCCCAACCGCCACGACCCGCGGAGGTACGTGCTCGACGTCATCAGCACGGTGCTGGCCGGTCCGGCGACGTCGCGGCTCGAGCTGCGGCTGCGCGAGGAGCTGGCGCTGGTCTACGACGTGTCGGCGGCAGTCGAGCAGTACGACGACACCGGCCTGTTTTCGCTCGCGGCCGGCGTGGCCGGCGACAACGTCAACCCGGCGCTGAAGGCGACGCTCGCGGAGCTGCGGTCGTTGAAGCAGGGGATCGGGCCCGACGAGCTCGAGCGTGTCAAGGACTACCTGGCCGGCCGGTGGCTGTGCGCGGAGGGCACCGACTTCCACGCGTCGTTCGCGGGACGCGACGAGCAGGTCTTCGGCGCGCCGACGACGGTGGACGAGGAGATCCGGCGGCTGCGCGCGGTCGACGCCGACGAGGTACGGGCGCTCGCGAACCAGCTCTTCACGCCAGAGAAGCTGTTCTTCTCGGTCGTGGGTCCCTACCGGCACACCGCCGCGCTCGACCGCCTGCTGGGAGAGCTCTGAGCGCGAACGGCGCGCTCGCCGTGGCGGCGACGCTCGTGTCTGTCGTCTTCTGGGTGACGCTGCTGCGGCGGCACCGCCTGCGGCCGCGCCCGGCGACCTTCGCCTGGCTCGTCGGCCTCGGCTGTTACGCCGTCGGCGTCGGGTGCCAGGCGCTGGCCGAGCTCGGCGGGCTCACGGAGCTGGTGTACCGGCTCTGGTACCTGGCAGGCGCCTTCTTCACCGCCGCCTACCTCGGGATGGGCTCTATCTACCTCGCTGGGCCGAGGTGGGCACCGTGGGCGATGCGTGGGCTCGCATGGGCGTCGGCGCTCGTGATCCCGGTCGTCATGACGGCGCCGCTGGACGTTGCGAACGTCGATCCGCACCTGCTCAGCGGGGCAGGTTTCCCGGACTACGTTCGGCTCTTGACGCCCGCGTTCAACCTGTTCGGTACCGCCGGCCTGGTCGGCGTGGCGGCCTGGTCGGCGCTGCGGCGATCAGCCGGTCGGCCGTTCTGGCCCCCCGCGCTTATCGCGGCCGGCTCGTTCGTGACGGCGTCGGGCGCCACGCTGCTGCGGTTCGGCGTGCCCGGTGGCTTCTACGTTTCGCAACTGGTCGGGATCGTGCTTATGTGGCTAGGGTTCGCCATTCCCTCAAGGGTGCGGGCACGTGGGTGAACGCGGCGCCGACTACGAGGCGCCGAGCTGGCTCGAGCTCCGGGTGTCGGAGCTGTGGCCGTGGCTCCTGGTCGTCGCTGTGCCGGTGGCGGTCGCGACGGGCAGCTTGTGGCCGATCGCGCTCGTCGTGCTGGCGCCGCTCCTGCTGCGCGGCTGGCGGATGCGCCACGGTCGGCAGCTCGCCGTCTACCGGGAGATCCGCCCTCGCGTGGCCGTGGAGGCGATCGCCGCGGCGTTGGCGGTCATGGCGCTGGCGGTTGCGATCCTGTCGCTGGACGTCCCGCTCCTCAGCTGGGGCTGGTACAGCCTGGTTGCCGAGGCGACGGGCGACCAGGCTGGCGCGACGAACATCGTCGTCGTCCCGCTCGAGATCCCGCTGCTCGCCGTTCCGTTCGTCGCGCTGCTCGTGTTCCTGCTGCCCGACCTCGCGGCCGCCGAGGAGCGGATCTTCCGGGTCGGGACGCGTGGGTGGTTGGACGGCCTGCGCCGCTCGGTCGCGTTCGGGGCGGCGCATTTGATCATGGGCATCCCGATTGGGGCGGTCGTGCCGCTGACGCTCGCGGGCGTGTGGCTTACGTGGCACTACTTCCGCGGCGGCCAGCGCGAGTCGACGCGCTACCACCTCGCCTACAACCTGGTGCTGGTGACGGTCGCGACGCTCGTCCTGGTGGTCCCCTCCCTCATCGGTTGGGGATAAGCGGCGCGGATAGTAGGGGTTTCCTTAAGGTCAGAGCGCCACGCTTCCGTTACAACCAGCCTCGGCGGCCCATATAATCTGGCCGCCGACGGCGCCTGACATAAACCCCTAGGAGCTTCCCGAATGGAGTCGACGCAGACCGGACTGCTCGAGCGGCTCCGCGCCCAGCGCGAGAGTATGCAGTCGGGCGTTCCGGTGGCGGCGGCTGCCGAGGCGCCGACGAGCGAGGCGGCGCCGAGCGAGGAGCCCGAACGGGCGCGGTCGGTGCCCGCTCCGATGACACCCGGCGCATCGTCGTCGGCCGTCGAAGAGCACGCCGTCCGGATCTCTCGACTCGAGAGCAACCAGGAGGACATCCGCAGCCGGCTCGACTCGATCGAGGCGAACCTACGCGCCGGGCTGAGCGACCTGAAGAGCGAGCTTCCCGGCATCGTGACGGCCGAGGTGACGCGCCACCTGACGCCGACGAACGAGGCGGTCGCGGAGCTCGGCGGCCGGCTCGGGCGGATGGAGAGCGACTTCACGCGCGAGCGCGAGCGGTGGGCCGGCGTGGTGACGTCGTTCGACCAGCGGCTGGATCAGCGACTGCGGTCGTTCCGGCAGGACGTCACCGTCATGCTGACCGGCATGGCCGTCCTCATTCTGGCCATGCTCATGCTCCTGCTGCTCAGGCGCTGAGGGCCGGACCCAACGCTCTCCTCTCCCTCGCGGAGAGGGCCGTGGGGATCGTGGGAGCTTCCTGGACGCTGACGCAACCCGTGCGCGCTGCACGCGCCGCTGCGCGCCCTTGTCGATCAGATGAGGAACTCTTCGACGTCGTCGTCCGTGGCGCTCGCCTCGGGCGCCAGGCCGTGCTCGGCGCGGAGCTTGTTGCGCTGGTACTTCTTGACCGCGGCCTTGAGCGTGCCGAGGGCGAGGGTGGCGCAGCGCGGCCGGGACGAGACGGTTTCGCGGCCGAGCTGGTCGACCATGTCTTCGTAGTCCATCTCGAGAACGTCGTCGAGCGACGGCCTATCGGCGTTGACCATCTCCATCAGCATCGACGCGGCGGCCTGGCTGATCGTGCAGCCCGAGCCCTTGAACGACACCTCGCCGATGCGGTCGCCGTCGACGTTCAGGTAGATGGTCACGACGTCGCCACAGCCCGGGTTACCCCCTGGCATGAGGACGTCCGGGTTCTCGAGCCCGCCCTTGTGGCGTGGGTTGTTGAAGTGGTCGAGGAGGGTTTCTATTTGAGCCTGGCGGTCCACGTCGAGCTATCTCCCGCGGTGCGCTTCCTCCAGGAAGCGCACCGCACCCCGCTGGGGGAAGCTTACTTCTCGACCGGCACTCGAACCGAATTTCCCCACTCGGTCCAGCTCCCGTCGTAGTTCTTGACGTTCGGGTAGCCGAGCAGCTCGTGGAGGACGAACCATGTGTGGCTCGATCGTTCGCCGATCCGGCAGTACGCGATCACCTCTTTGTCGGGGGTCACGCCCTTGCCCTCGTAGAGGGCCTTCAGCTCGTCGGCGGACTTGAACGTCTGGTCCGGGTTGGCGGCCTGCGCCCACGGGATCGACTGCGCGCCCGGGATGTGGCCGCCGCGGAGCACGCCCTCCTGTGGGTAGTCCGGCATGTGGGTGACCTGGCCGGAATACTCGCCCGGCGAGCGCACGTCGACCAGCGCACGGTTGGCCGGCAGCGTGGCCGTCCGGTCGCCGCGCTTCGCGCCGATGAAGGCGAGCACGTCGTCCTGGAACGCCCGGATCGCCGAATTGACCGTCGGCGTCGGGTAGTTGGCGGCCGGGTACGAGGGCACGTCCTTGGAGAGCTCGCGGCCCTCTTCGATCCACTTGGCGCGCCCGCCGTTCATGATCCGGGTGTCGCGGTGGTTGTAGAGCTTGAAGAGCCAGTAGGCGTAGGCGGCCCACCAGTTGTTGCGGTCGCCGTAGAAGACGACCGTCGTGTCGGGGGAGATGCCCAGGCGGCTGGCCAGCTTCGCGAACGCCTCGGGCCCGATGAAGTCCCGCGTGACCGGATCGTTCAGGTCCTCCTGCCAGTCGAGCTTGACCGCACCGGGGACGTGGCCGACGTCGTAGAGCAGCACGTCTTCGTTCGACTCGACGACGCGCACGTTCGGGTCGCTCAGGTGGTCGGCGACCCACTGGGTGCTAACGAGGACGTTCGGATTGGCGTAATCAGCCATGCATATCCTCCCTCTTAAGCAATCGGGCAGCCATTATAAAACAGATAAGACCGACTAACTTACTTAGGTATAAGGCGCTCGCTTGCCCGCGGCTATAATCGCCGGAAGGAGGAGCGAATTGAGCTCGACCTCCCCCTACCTGCGCATCCGCGAAGCGCCGGAGCTCCGTACTCCGACGCTGATTATGGCGTTCGCCGGCTGGAACGACGCGGCCGAGGTGGCTACGCAAGCCGTGCGCTTCCTCGTCCGGCAGTGGAACGCGAAGCCGCTCGCGCAGCTCGAGCCGGAGGAGTTCTTCGTCTTCACCGACACTCGGCCGGTGGTTCACCTGGACGAGGCTGCCCAGCGCAAGATCGACTGGCCGGCGAACGACTTTTTCTATTGCCGCGGCGTGGGCGCGGGGCGCGACTGCGTCCTCCTGGTCGGCACGGAGCCGAATTTGCGGTGGCGGACGTTCGCCGACACCCTTTTGAGCTACGCGCAGGGGCTCGGGACCGAGCTCATCGTCTCGCTCGGCGGCCTCCTGGCCGACGTCCCGCACTCACGCCCGCCCAAGCTCACCGGCTCGGCGACCGACCCGCAGTCGGCCGAGCGGCTCGGCCGCTCGAACGTGCGCGCGTCGCGCTACGAAGGACCGACCGGCATCCTCGGGGTGCTGGGGCAGGAGTGCCGTGCCCGTGGTATCCCGTCGCTCTCGCTGTGGGGCAACGTGCCGCACTACATCGGATCGACGCCGAACCCGAAAGTGTCGCAGGCGATGCTCCGGCGGCTCGACGCCGTGCTGGACCTCCGCCTGGAGCTGGGCGAGCTGGACGAGCCGGTCGCCCAGTTCGAGGCGCAGGTGGCTGAGGCGCTGATGCGCGACCCCGAGGCGCAGGCCTACGTGAGGCAGCTCGAGTCGCGTGAGGAAGGCGAAGAGCCCGACCCCGACCTGCCGCTGGCGCGCGGCACCGAGCTCCCGAGCGGGGAGGAGGTTGTCCGCCATCTGGAAGAGTTCCTGAAACGGCGGACCGACGACGGTAAGGGAAGCTAGCGGGTCTTCCTCCCCGCGTTGAAAGAGGTCACCGCGGCGAGCAGGACGAGGATCAGGATCGGCCAGCGGACCCCAGCCAGTCGCCAGCGTAGAGTGAGCTCCTCGAGATCCGACTCGCTGCCGTCGAGCGCCTCGACGAGCAGCTCGCCAGCGCGCTTGCGACCGCCTATCAAGTCGCTGACCATTGTGCTCATCCGCTGCGCACGCCGCACCGAGAAGTTGCCGAGCGCGATCAGCGCCTCGGCGACGTTCAACGCAGAGACTTCGACGGAGGCCGTGTCGGTCGACGTCGGGCCCGGCATCGGCTAAGCGCCCGGCTCGCGGGTCTGCACCAGCTCGAGGTCCCGGCGGCCCAGCCGCTCGACGAGGGCGCGCGCCTGCGCTTCCTCGGCGAAGTAGTAGGTATAGCCCTCGGCGCTGGTGATCGGCTTCCTCGTGCGTGGGTCGCGCACGATCCAGGTGACGTTCCCTTCAGCGTGATCGCACATATCCCACATAATACGCGGCATGCCTAAGACGATGTTCGACAAGATCTGGGACGCCCACGTCGTTCGTGAGGAGCCGGGCCAGCCGGCGCTGCTGTACATCGACCTCCACCTCGTCCACGAGGTCACCTCACCGCAGGCATTCGACGGGCTCCGGATGGCCGGCCGCAAGGTCCGCCGGCCCGACCTGACGATCGCGACGGCCGACCACAACGTGCCGACCGACGTCGGCCGCGCCGACCTGCCGATCGCGGACGAGGTCGGCCGCGCCCAGCTGGAGGCGCTCAGCCGGAACTGCAGAGAGTTCGGCATCCCGCTGTACGACATTCGCAGCCCACGCCAGGGCATCGTGCACGTCATCGGGCCCGAGCTCGGGCTGACGCAGCCCGGGATGACGATCGTGTGTGGCGACTCGCACACCTCGACGCATGGGGCGCTCGGCGCTCTGGCGTTCGGCATCGGGACGTCCGAGGTCGAGCACGTGCTGGCGACGCAGACGCTGCTGCAGCAGCGCCCCAAGACGATGGAGATCCGCTGCGAGGGGCAGCTCCCGCTCGGTGTGACGGCGAAGGATCTGATTCTCAGCATCATCGGCAAGATCGGCATCGGCGGCGCGGTCGGCCACGCGATCGAGTACACAGGCGAGGCGATCCGGGGCCTCTCGATGGAGGGGCGGATGACCGTCTGCAACATGTCGATCGAGGGCGGCGGCCGCTGCGGCATGGTCGCGCCGGACGAGAAGACGATCGAGTACCTGCGCGGCCGCGCACACGTGCCGAAGGGCGATGAGTTCGAGCGGGTTGCCAGGGAATGGCTGGCGCTGCGCACCGACCCGGGCGCGACGTACGACAAGGTGGTCGTCATCCACGCGAATGAGCTCGTGCCGCACGTGACGTGGGGGACCAATCCAGGTCAGGTCGCGCCGATCACCGGCCGGACGCCACGGCTGGAGGAGGCGCCGACGCCGGGCGACCGCCGATCGTGGGAGCGCGCGTTCGAGTACATGGGGCTCGAGCCAGGTATGCCCATCCAGGCGATCAAGCTCGACCGGGTGTTCATAGGCTCGTGCACGAACTCACGGCTCGAGGACCTGCGCGCGGCCGCCAAGGTCGTCAAGGGCCACCGCGTGGCGCGCTCCGTCCGGGCGATGGTCGTTCCGGGCTCGATGCTCGTGAAGGCGCAGGCCGAGCGCGAGGGGCTCGACGAGGTCTTCAAGGAGGCCGGCTTCGAGTGGCGCGAAGCCGGGTGCTCGATGTGCCTCGGAATGAACCCGGACATCCTTAGCCCCGGCGAGCGCTGCGCCTCGACTTCGAACCGCAACTTCGAGGGGCGGCAGGGCGCTGGCGGGCGTACCCATCTCTGCTCGCCGCCGATGGCCGCGGCCGCGGCCATCTCGGGCCATTTCGTCGACGTGAGGTCGTGGAGCTGATGGAGAAGTTCGTCCGTGAGACGGGCATCGTCGCGCCGTTGGATCGCGTCGACGTCGACACCGACCAGATCATCCCGAAGCAGTTCCTCAAGCGGATCGAGCGCACGGGGTTCGGCCAGTTCCTCTTCTACGACTGGATGAAGGACCCCAACTTCGAGCTGCGCCAGCCCGCTTACCAGGGCGCGAGCATCCTCGTGTCGGGCCGCAACTTCGGCTGCGGCTCGTCGCGCGAGCACGCGCCGTGGGCGCTCCAGGACTACGGCTTCAAAGTCGTCATCGCGCCTTCGTTCGGCGACATCTTTTTCAACAACTCGTTCAAGAACGGCATGCTGCCGATCGTCCTGCCCGAGGAAACAGTGAACGAGCTGCTCGCCCGCGCCAAGGAGCGCCCGGGCTATAAGCTGACCGTCGATCTCGAAAAGCAGGAGATCGCCGACGAGGAGGGCCCGGTCGCCAGGTTCGAGGTGGACCCATTTCGCCGCCACCTGCTGCTCAACGGGCTCGACGACATCGGCTTGACGCTGGAGCACGAGGCGGACATCACCGCTTACGAGCAGCAGCGGCAGCCGGCGCGGCTGCGCGGCCTGACGACCGCGGCGGCCTGATGGCGCCGCTCGACCGCTTCAGCCTGGCCGGCAAGAAGGCGCTGATCACCGGGGCCAGCCACGGGATCGGCGAGGGGATCGCGCTCGGGTTCGCCGAGGCGGGCGCGGACGTCGCGTTGGCGGCGCGCTCCGTGGACGACCTCGAGCGGGTCGCCAGGCTCGTGCGCGAGCGTGGTCGCGAGGCGGTGGTGGTCCCGACCGACGTGGCCAAGCTCGACGAGCTGGATCGGATGGTGCCGCGCGCGGTGGATGGGCTCGGCGGGCTGGACGTCTTCGTGAACGTCGCGGGGAACCAGCGGCGCCGCTCGATCCTGGACGTCACGCTCGACGATTGGAACTTCATCATGGACGTTCAGCTCCGGGCGGCGTTCTTCGGCGCGCAGGCAGCCGGGCGGCACATGTGCGAGCACGGCGGCGGCAAGATCGTCCACATCGCGTCGATGACGTCGTACCGCGGCTTCCTCGACATCGCGCTCTACGGCATCGCCAAGACCGCGGTCGTCGGCATGACGCGGTACATGGCCGTCGAGTGGGCCGACCGCAACGTCCAGGTGAACGCGATCGCGCCCGGTTGGATCGAGACGCCGATGACCGCGACCATGCAGCCGGGGCGGCGGAAGTGGGTCGAGGACCACGTCCCCCAGCACCGGTACGGCTTGCCGAAGGACGTCGCCGACCTGGCCATCTACCTGGCCAGCCCGGCCTCTGACTACGTGACGGGACAGACCTTCCCGGTCGACGGCGGCTTCCTGGCCGGGAACCCCTGGCCGCGGCTAGACGTCGGCTAGCCGGGGCATCACCTTCTTAGCCAGCAGCTCCATCGACCGGTGGAAGATGCGCTGGTCAGGGTACCAGTCGAACGCGATCTGCAGCACGGTGCCGAACCCGCCGGCTTCGGCGGCAACGGTGCGCAACTGCGCCGCCACGTCGTCCGGTGAGCCGACGATCCACACGTTGTCGAGCAGGTAGTCGATCGTCACTGCCTCGTCGGGCATTTCGACCGACGTCTTGAAGGCGCCGAGGCCGCGCCCGCCCTGTGAGACGAGCGGCAGCATGTAGTCCCGGTACGCCGCCGCCATTGCTCCTTCGCGCGCTTCGCGGCGGGCCTGCTCGGTCGTCTCGGCGACGTGGACGTCGCGCGCGATACGCCAGATCGCACGGTCGGGAGCGCGGCCGGCGCGCTGCGCTCCCGCCGCGTAGGAATCCCAGTGCGAGGCGAGCGCGTTCGGCGGCAGAAAGTTGGTCGAAAGCGGAATCCAGCCGCGCTCGCCGGCCTGGCCGAGCCCGTACGAGCCACGGTTCACCCCGGCGATCGCGATCGGCGGGTGCGGCTGCTGGTATGGCCGCATAAGCGTGCCGCACTGGATGTCGGCGCGGGCCTCCGGCACGTCGAGCTTGAAATACTGGCCCTCGAACTTGAACGGCTCGCCCTGCCAGCACCTGACGAGCACCTCGGTGCCCTCGCGCGTCAGCTTGCCGGCCTCTTCGGGCGTGACGTCGATCCCGAACACCGCCTTGTCAGCTACGATGCCCCCGGAACCGATGCCGACCATCAACCGGCCCTCGATCTGGTGATCGAGCTGGGCGAGCCGAAGCGCGGCGTGGAGCGGGTTGTGGAACGGCATCAGCAGCACGCCCGTGCCGAACTTCACGCGCTTCGTCCGCGCAGCCGCGCCCGCGATGAACAGGTCTGGTGCTGGGATGTTCTCCCAGATGCTCGTGAAGTGCTCGCCGATCCAGACCTCCTCGTACCCGAGCTCGTCGGCCAGCTCGAACGTCGCGAAGTCGTCACGGTACGTGTCGGCCACGCAGCGACCAGGTGGGTGGAGCGGCATCGAGAACATGCCGAGGCGCACGAAGGACCCTCCGGAGTGCATCCATATACTCTAGGCGATGCAGGGGGCCCACCGGACCGACGATCCGTACGAGGTCGTCACGCGGACGCGTTCGGCGTCGCTCCAGGTGGGGACGGAGAGCGCGGGCGGGCTCGGCGCGCCGGGTGGGCCGCTGCGGGCGGCGCACGTGCGCGCCGTGCGGGGCGAGCTCGAGCAGCGGGGCCGCGCCACCTTCTTCGCCGAGCGCTGGGCGACGCAGCCGATCGCGGCGCGCGCCCGGGTCATCTGGCACGGCTGGGCCCGCGCCTTCGCGGCGTCCTTGCGTTGGGAGGCGGGGGATGGCGCGATCACCCCACGGATGCGGGAGCGGCTGGACGAGCTGACGGCGCTGTTGAGCGGGCCGGCCACGCGCGGCGAGCTGGGCGTGCTCGACAGCTACGAGGCGTACTTCCAGACGCTCTTCACGCTCGGCTGGGCGCTCGTCCAGCGCGTCGATCCGACGCTCGACGCGCGGCGCCTGCGCGGCGCCGGTGGCGATGAGGGTGACCTGGCCGCGGCCGAGGCCGCCTGGAACGAGCTGCGGCGCGCCTGGATCGCGCCCTGGATCGGACGGCGGCGCCACGAGAAGATCGTCGATGCGCTGATGCGCTGGCTCGACCCGCCGAAGCCCGCCGCGCTGACCACACCGCAAGGAGCCGAAGGGTGAGAATCACCGCCGTCAAGCTGCTGCACCTGCAAGGCCGGATGCCGTTCGAAGGCCGCTTCTGGGAGGAACGGCTCGTCCGGCCGGTCGACCTCTACCCTGAGCACGCCGCCGAGCCGGAGAGCTGGCTCGAGCCGATCGGCGAGGGCGTCTACCGGATGCAAAGCATCTTCGTGCAGATCGAAACCGACGCAGATGGCCTGCTCGGCATCGGCGGCCCGGTGGACCACCACCAGGCGTACATCGTCGCCCGCCAGCTCAGGCCGCTGCTCGTCGGGCACGATCCACTGGCGACGGAGCGCATCTGGGACCGCCTGTATCGGCAGCAGATCCACGGGCGTAAGGGCGCCGCGATGATGGCGATCTCCGCCGTCGACTGCGCGCTGTGGGACCTGAAGGGACGCTGGGCGAACGCGCCGGTCTACCGGCTGCTGGGTGGACCGGCGCGGCCGTCGCTCCCTGCCTACGCCAGCATGCTCGGCCACTCCGTCGAGCCCTCGCTCGCGGCCGAGCGGGCGAAGGAGTACCACGAGAAGGGCTATGGCGCGCAGAAGTGGTTCTTCCGCCATGGCGCGTGGGCCGGCAAGGAGGGAGTCGAGAAGAACGTCGCGCTCGTGCGGGCGGTGCGTGATGCGATCGGACCGGACGACGACCTGATGCTCGACGCCTGGTCGAGCTGGGACGTGCCTTACTGCGAGAAGATGGCCGAGCGCATCGCCGAGTACAACCCGCGCTGGCTCGAGGAGCCGGTGCTGGCCGACCGCGTCGAGAGCTACGCCGAGCTCCACCGACGGCTGCCGTTCCCCGTCGCCGGCGCCGAGCACGAGTACACGCGCTGGGGGATCAAGCACCTGCTCGACCACGACGCGCTCGACGTCATCCAGCCCGACATCTACTGGGCCGGCGGGATTTCGGAGATGCTGAAGATCGCCGCGATCGCGTCGACGTACGACGTGCAGCTCATCCCGCACGGCCACTCGACGCCAGCCACGGCGCACTTCCTGGTCGCGCAGCCAGCCAACCTGTGTCCCTACATCGAGTACCTGATCAAGTGGAACGAGATCCACCAGTTCTTCCTGAAGAGCCCGCTGAAGCCGGAGAACGGGGTGGTCACTCCGCGAGACGAGCCTGGCATCGGGATGGACCTCGATCCGGCTAAGATCGAGCAGCAGCGGGAGCTGGAGCTCTAGGCCGGAGGCGGGACGGTTGCTCGCGCCGGGGGACGATCCTGAGGCGGCGGAAGGGCGGACGCGCGCCGCGCGTCGGGGCACGCGGGTGGAGTCCGACGTGCGCTGCCCGTGGTGCGGTCGCGAGCGCATCCGTGTGCACAAGAAGATGCCGAACCCGCGGGGAGCTGGCATCCTGGCCTACGTGTTTTTCCCGATCGCGCTCGGGTACTGGCTTAGCAGCACGACCTACAACGAATGCCTCGACTGCGGTGGCCGCTGGCAGCGCGGCGTGCCGATCCCGCCGAAGTGGCAGAAGGCGCCGACGGAGGAGGCTGAGCCGGCGGTCCGGGCCGGGATGTACGCGCAGCAGGTGCCGGCCGCGGCGGTCGTGCGGCGGCGGCCGCGGCTGGGTGCCGAACGGGGGGCGGTGGTCCCGGCCAGCGGCGATGTCGAGGTAAAGGCGTCGCCGGGCGCGTGCCGGCGCTGCCGCGAGGCGGCGGGGCGGTACGACGTGCGCGACGCGCCGGCTCTGCCGATCGCCGGTTGCACGTGCGTGGGCGGCTGCACGTGCCAGGTCGTGCCAGCGGAGGACTGAAGTCTTCGTCCCGCGCGCTGTTCGCCGACCAGACGCACCGCACCGCGCCAGGATCAGCTCAGTAAACGCAGGACCGCGAGGAGGATGACGGCCAGCGTGGCGCCGCTCCAGATCCAGCCGCGGGCGCGGATCGCCCAGTAGGGGGCGATGTCCTCGGCCCGGCGCAGTGGTGCCTCGAGCAAAAACCCGACGAGCAGGCCGATGGAGGGGAGGGTGCTGCGGATCACCGCGGCCAGGATCGGCGAGCCGACCGCCACGCTGAGCCAGCGGTTCACGGCCTCGCCGATCCGCAGCCAGGTGAGCCCACCTACCACCGCCACGCCGACGAGCGCGCAGAGGCCCGCGACGAGGACTACCCGGCGGCCGGCCGCCGCATCCGGACCAGCGATCGTGACGCCACCGGCTGGCCGGTCCTCGACGATGTTGACCAGCGACTCGCGTGCGCCCGTGCCCTTGATCACCGTCGGTCCTACGACGCCACGGCTCTCGAGCTCGGCGAGCAGCTCCTCGGCGCGCTCGCGGTCGATCGCGAGGTCACGCATCAGCACGCGCGGCGAGAGGATGGCGTACATCCGGGCCAGCCGGTACGCGGCAGGGTAGAGCTCGTCGCTAGGCGAGCCGGGAGAGGACGATGCCCACCTCGTATAAGAGCCAGAGCGGGATCGCGACCAAACACTGGTTGAGCGGATCCGGGGTCGGCGTTATGACCGCCGCCAGGACGAACGCTGCCAGGATCGCGTACTTGCGGTAGCTGTTGAGCCGCGCGACGTTGACCAGGCCGATCTTCGTCAGGAAGAAGATGATGATCGGCAGCTCGAACGCGAGCCCCATCCAGAGCAGGAAGGTCGTGATGAAGCTGATGTACGCGCCGACGTCGATCAGCGGCTGGATGAGCCCACCGACCGTGAACGTCAGGAGGTACTTCAGCGCGAACGGAACGGTGACGAAGTAGCCGAACAGCGCGCCGAGGATGAAGAAAACGATCACCAGTGGCAAGAACGAGTAGAGCAGCCGCTTCTCGCGTCGGGTGAGCGCCGGGACGACGAAGGCGAGGATCTGGAACCCAACCCAAGGCGAGGACAGGCCGATCCCGCTCATGAGCGCGACCTGGAAGAACGTGAGGAAGCCCTCGGCCGGTTCGCGGAAGTACAGCGTCTTCACCGTGTCCGGGGCCATGGCGATCATCCGCTCGAAGAGCCACGGCGTGAAGAAGAAGGCGATGACCGTGCAGATGCCGATCCCGATTGCCGACTTGACCAGACGATCCCTGAGCTCGGCGAGGTGCTCGACGAGCGTCATCTGGAGCTCTTCTTCCGGCTCCTGGAGGGCGTCGTCCGGTAGTGGCGCGAGTGGGTTCAGGTTTTCGAGCTTGACGAGGCTCTTGGCCTTGTCGAGGATCGGCGGCATCTAGGCGCTCTCGAAGCCGTCGGACGCGGGCGCCGCGACGCCGACCGGCTCGGTCTCGGCTGCCTTCTTCCGCGTGCGCCGGGTCTTCGGCGCCTCCGCCGCTGCGAGGCCCGCCACGACGGGCTCGGCGACGGCCGACTCGACCAGAACCGGCGCCGGCTCGGGGGCCGGCGGCTCGGGGAACGGGGCGACCGGCTCGACCATCGCGGCGGCAGTCTCGTACTCGCTCGGCGCCGACGTGGCCGACACCGGCGTGAGATGGACGGGCTGCGGCTCGACCGGGGGCTCGGCCGACGGGTACGTCGGCGTCTCGTGCGCCGGCTCGTGGGTGATGCCGTTGACCGAGACGCTCTCGACCGCG
Organism: Chloroflexota bacterium; assembly: GCA_035651675.1. Taxonomy (GTDB): domain Bacteria; phylum Chloroflexota; class UBA6077; order FW602-bin22; family FW602-bin22; genus DASRFH01. Next base: position 50,243 of record DASRFH010000131.1, read on the forward strand.
TCCTGGACTGCTTCGGTCACTTCCGAGACGTCCAGCGCAGACGTGAACTCCGCCTGCGTCTCCTGGAACGTCGCCGTCAGCTCGCTCGAGTAGCGCTGGAACTCGCGCACCGCGTGCCCGGCGCTCCGCATCAGCTCCGGGAGCTTCTCCGGCCCGAACACGATGAGCGCGAGGATCAGGATCACGATCAGCTCGAACGGGCCGATGTTGAAGATTTCCACGGCTACGTCGAGTGTATCGGTTGGCTCAATGGCCCGACCAGTGCGGCGGGCAGAACGCTACCGCTACTCCACGTGCTCGTTGATGTAGTCGACCGCGTCCTGCACCGTCACGATCTTCTCGGCTTCCTCGTCGGAGATCTCCATGCCGAACTCTTCCTCGAGCGACATGATCAGCTCGACCAGATCAAGCGAATCGGCGTTGAGGTCCTCGACGAACGACGCGGTGGGGACGACCTCGTCCTCCTCGACCCCGAGCTGCTCGACGATGATCTTCTTGACGCGGGGGAAGACGTCCTCGGGCATTCAGCTTCCTCCTGTTCGGGGTCGACGCTCCGCGAGCGTGGCGAGCACTCCGTTCACGAACTTGCTACTGCTATCGCTGCCGAAGGTCTTGGCTAGCTCGATAGCGTCGTTGATGGCGGCCCGAACGGGCACCGCGGCATTATCCACGAAGGCTTCGTAGATCGCAAGGCGGAGCACGTTCTTATCGACCCGCGCCATCTGGCTTAGCGGCCACGTGGGCGCCGCCTCGGCGATCGTCGCGTCGATCTCGCGGAGGTGGGCGGTCACCCCGGCCACGAGCCGCCGAGCTAGCTCGGCCGTCTGATCGGGCAGGTCGTTCTGGTCGCTGAGCCGCGTGACGACCGTGCCGACCGGGTGCTTCGTCGCGTCGGCTTCGTAGAGGGCCTGGAGCGCAACCTGTTGGGCGCGGCGGCGGATGGCGCGCGACGGCGCGTCCTCGGCCGTCATCCGGCGGGTGTTGCGGGCGCGTCCGCCGCCGCGACGACGTCCGTCCACGTCCCGAGCGGCCGCACGCCGATCGTCGGCGTCGTCCGCTTCGCGAGGCCGGCGAGCACGTTGCCGGGGCCGACTTCGTAGGCGGAGGTGACGCCGAGGTCGGCCAGCGCGAGCATCGTCTCACGCCAGCGGACCGGCGACGGAATCTGCTCGCGGAAGTCGTCGCGCAGCGCGGCCGCCGTGCGCAGCGGCCGCGCCGCGACGTTGCCGACCACCGGACGGACCGGATCCGCGATCGCGGCCGCGCCGAGCATCGCGGCGAAGCGGGCGGCCGGCTCGGCCATCAACGGCGAATGGAAGGCACCGCTCACGTTCAGGGCCAGCACCCGCGCCGCGCCGGCGGCCTTGAGCGCCGCGCCCGCGGCGGCGACGGCTTCCCGGTCGCCGGAGATCACGACCTGACCCGGCGCGTTGTCGTTGGCGATCACGACGGTGCCGGCCACTTCGGCGCAAACTGTGCGGATCCGCGCGCCGTCGAGCCCGAGCACCGCCGCCATGGCGCCGGCCGGCGCGGCGGCCATCAGCAGCCCGCGGGCGCGGGCCAGACGGAGCGCCTCCTCGATCGTGAAGGCCCCGACCGCGGCCGCGGCCGCGAACTGGCCGAGGCTGTGCCCGGCCACGACGGCGACGTCGAGCCGGTCGACCACGCCGCGCCGGTCTTCCGGCCCCAGCCCGAGCCGCTCGGCGAGGGCGGCGAGCGTGGCGAGCGACGTTGCCACCAGCGCGGGCTGGGCGACGTCCGTCGACCGCAGCGCCTCGTCGGGCCCCTCGAAGCAGAGCCGGCGCAGCGGCAGGTCGGTTGCGCGCTCCGCGAGCTCGAACACGGCTCGGGCAGCCGGCGAATGAGCCTCGACGTCGGCGCCCATGCCGACGCGCTGCGACCCCTGCCCGGGGAAGAGCAGCGCGACCGTCATGTCGGGCTCGCCCGGCCGGCTACTGGGCGGCGCCGGCCTTGGGTGCGACGACCTGCCGGCCGCGGTAGTGGCCGCAGAAGGGGCAGACGTGGTGCGGCAGCCGCATCCGGTGGCAGTTCGGGCACTCGGTCATGTTGACCTGGTCGAGCCTCAGGTGCTGGCGGCGGTCGCCGCGGCGGGCAGACGCGTACTTGCGTTTCGGGAGGGGTGGCATTGGACTCCTATCTCCTGGGCGTCAGTGTAGTCGGTCGGCCTTCAACCAGTCGGCCAGGGCGGCGAGGCGAGGATCGATCGACTCCTCGACGCACGAGCAGCGCCGCTCGTTCAGGTTCGTGCCGCAGTGGGGGCACAGGCCGGCGCAATTGGGCTGACAGAGCGGTTTCATGGGCAGCTCGAGCAGGACCGCCTGGCGGAACGGCTCCGCGAGGTCGACCTCGTGCGCCTCAGTCATCATGAACCCGGTCCCGCCCTCGGGCCGGCCGAGCGGCTGGCCCGTCCGCAGGTCGACGGTCGGGTAGAACTCCTCGACGATGTGCGTCTCGACCGGGGACAGCACGAGCTCGAGGCAGCGGCTGCACTCTTGCCGGATCTCGGTCGCGATGTGCGCGTCGGCGACGATGCCGCGGTTCGTGCGGCTCAGCTTGACGTGCCCGACCAGGCGCGCAACAGCCTCGACGCCCTCGTCGAGCACCCGCGCCGGGTCGTCGATGTCGTAGTCGCGGGTAGCACCGGCGTGCTCGACGAGCAGTTGCGCCGCGTTGTACTTCATTGTTACGGAGCCCTAACGGACGCCCCGCGGGGCGTCGTTCCTCAAGTTTAGGATGCGGGCGGCCCCTTCTCCCCGGTTTCGGCGGTGAACAGATGGTTGGCCATCGCCGACGTCGTGGGCGCGCCGCCGAACACGCCGCGTGCGCCGTTGGCCGTCGTCGGTCCGTAGCCGCCGGTCGAGACGGTCTGGTAGGGCGTCTGGATGACCTCCCCGCCCATCCCCTTGAGCAGGGACACGAGCCGGTCGCTCAGCGACGCGTCGTAGCCGCGTGCGTGGACGAGCACCGCGCCCGCCTTCGTGATGCCGATGTAGCCGCCGGCGCCCTTCAGCTCGTTCGGATCGACGCCCGGTGCGAGAGCCACTGAGATCTGTTCGGGCCGCAGGCCGAGCTCCTTCTGCAGCGCGCGCGTCGCCTTGTTGGCCGCGTTGTGATCAGGGAAACGCGCGGACACGCCCGTCCGCGGTGGGCGAGGCTTGCCACCCTCGTACATGCGCACCTGGGACATCAAGACTCCTGGGCTGTGGCTCCGCCCGGTTCCATCGGCATCTGCAGCGAGCGCTCCAACGCCGCCTTGCCCTTGCGGATCGTCGCGAGCAGCCGCGTGAGGTGCTGCTCGAGCTCGTCGAGCGCCGCGAGGGCGTACTCGTCGGCGCCGCGCCGGATCTCCTCGGCCCGCTGGATCGCGTCCTGGACGTAGGCGTTCGCCTGCTCGTGCGCTAGGCGCACGAGCTCGTTCTCCTCGAGCAGCGCCGTCGCCTGCTCGCGGGCGGTGTTGATGATCTTGTCGGCCTCCGACTGGGCCTGCAAGATCACCTTTTCTCGCTCCTGGCTGACGCGCTTGGCCTGCCGGACTTCCTCTGGGATAGAGGCGCGGATCTGGTCCAGGAGGTCGATGAACTCCTGCTCGTCGACGATCGAGCGCGACGTCAGCGGGACCCGCGCGCCACCGCTCACCAGCGACTCCAGGCGGTCGAGGAGGGCCAGGGCCTCGACCTGTGAGCCCCTCTCCACGTCGGTCATGCGTTCAAGAACCGCGGCACTGCATCAGGCTGGGGGGCGGAGGCGAAGCGGGCCGCCAGCGCTCGCGCCACATTTTCCGGCACGAGCTTGTGGACGTCTGCTCCCAACCGGGCGACCTCCTTCATGAGCGTCGCGCTCAAGAAGCTGTACTCTAGTTTGGTCATCAGGCACACGTAGTCGACGTCCGAGCGGATGGCGCGGCTCTGGTGCGCCATCTGCATCTCGACCTCGAAGTCCGACACGGCGCGCAGGCCACGCACGATCGCGGCCGCGCCGCAGCGCGCCGCGAAGTCGACCGTCAGTCCCTGGTAGGGCAGCACCTCGACGTTCGAAACGTGGGCGAGCGCGCCACGCGCGAGGTCGACGCGCTCCTCGGTGCTGAACATAAGCGTCTTGGCCGGCGTGTCGTAGACGCCGACGACCACGCGCTCGAACAGCACGGCCGCGCGCTCGGCGATGTCGACGTGGCCGAGCGTGATGGGATCGAAGGTGCCGGGGTAGAGCGCTGCGGTCAATCAACCCCCTGACCATCACGCGCTTCGGGGCGCACGTACGCGCCGCGCGCATAAAGCGTCAGCACGGTCTCGCCGTACCGTCGTTCCCGTTGACGATGTAGCGTACCCAGTTTATCTGGTGCTGCCAAGCGTCCGCTGTGCTCCAGGCACAAGATAGTGTCAAGTGCAACCCACGAGGCATCCGCCACCCGCTCGGCGACGGCGACCGCCGCGACGTCGGCGTACGGTGGATCCATGAAGACGAGGTCGACCGGATCGACCAGTCGGGCGACGAGCGTGGCCGCGTCGCCGAGTCGCACCGCGGCGCGAGGCGCCAGCCCGGTGGCAGCCAGGTTGGCCTCGATGGCGGAGACAGCCGCGCGGTCGCCTTCGACGAACGTGGCGTGCGCGGCGCCACGCGACAGCGCCTCGATGCCGAGCGCCCCGGAGCCGGCGTACAAGTCGAGGACCCGGAGCCCGTGCCATAACGCTGGCGTGCCGACGTCGGCCTCGGGCCGGCCGTTCAGCAGGAGCGACTCCACCATCGAGAACAGCGCCTCCTTGACGCGGTCGGCCGTCGGCCGCGTCGTGCTGCTTTTCGGCGCGCGCAGCAGCCGGCCGCGGGCGGAGCCGCTGATCACTCGCACGGCTAGACCGCCTCGGTCGCGTTCTCCGCGAGGATGGCCAGGCGCGCCTTCAGCGCGAGGTTCTCCGCCTCGCGCAGGTCGGGGTCACGCTCGATCAGCTCGAAGGCCGCCTTGCGCGCCTCCTCGATCAACGCGACGTCGGAGAAGTCGGCGACCTTCAGGTCAGGCAGCCCGCTCTGCCGAGTCCCGAGGAATTCACCCGGCCCGCGGATGCGCAGGTCCTCCTCGGCGAGCCTGAAGCCGTCGGTCGTGGTTTCGATGACGCGCAGCCGCTCCTGCCCGTCGAGCGACGGCATCTCAGACAGCAGGATGCAGTAGCTCTGTTCGGCCCCGCGGCCGACTCGGCCGCGCAGTTGGTGGAGCTGGGCGAGCCCGAAGCGATCGGCACCCTCGACCAGCATCACGGTCGCGTTCGGCACGTCGATGCCGACCTCGACGACGGTCGTCGCCACGAGCACCTGCGTCTCGCCGGCGCGGAACGCGGCCATGGCCGCGTCCTTCTCGGCGCCCTTCATCCGGCCGTGCATCAGTCCCAGGCGGAGCTCCGGGAACACCTCCCGGCTCAGCCGCTCGTACTCCGCGACGGCCGCCTTCGCGGCGACAGCGTCGGACTCGTCGACCAACGGGCAGACGACGAACGCCTGCCGGCCTGCCTGCACCTGCTTGCGCACGAATTCGTACGCGCCATCCCGCTGGGCCGCGCTGACCCAGCGCGTCTTGATCGTCTGGCGGCCGGGCGGCAGCTCGTCGATCACCGAGACGTCGAGCTCCCCGTAGAGGGTGAGCGCAAGGGTCCGGGGGATCGGCGTCGCGGTCATGACGAGCAGGTGGGGGCTTCGCCCCTTCTGGCCGATCGCGCTGCGCTGGAGAACGCCGAAGCGGTGCTGCTCGTCGACGATCGCGAGGCCCAGATCCGCGAACGCGACGCTCTCCTGGATGAGCGCGTGCGTACCGACGAGCACGTCCAGCTCGCCGCTGGCCGCGGCCTCCAGCAGTGGGCGGCGCCGGGCGCGCGGCGTCGAGCCAACCAGCAAGCCCACCTCGGGCCCGGGACGTCCGCGCAGATGCTCGAACGCGGCGCGCACCGCCGGGGCTCCCAGCAGCTGGGCGATGGTCCGCCCATGCTGTTCGGCGAGGATCTCGGTCGGCGCCATGAGCGCGGCCTGCTGCCCGGAGCCGACGGCGGCGAGCATGGCGATCGCGGCCACGACCGTCTTGCCGGCGCCCACGTCGCCCTGGAGGAGCCGCCCCATCGGCCGCCGGCCGGCGAGGTCGTCGAGGATCTGGCCGGCGACGCGACGCTGGGCGCCGGTGAGCTCGAACGGCAGCGCGGCGTGGAAAGCATCGGCCAGTGCCGGCGGCGTGACGAGCGGCGGGCTGTCGGCGGCGCGCAAGCGCGCCCGCCGCCGCTGCGCGACGCCCAGCTGGATCAAGAACAGCTCGTCGAAGGCGAGCCGGCGTCGCGCCCGAACGAGCTGGGGCTCGTCGTCCGGGAAGTGCAATTGGGCGATCGCCGACGGCAGGTCGACGAGGCCGTGACGTCGGCGGATGCTGGTCGGTAAGTGCTCCTCCAGCATGGGCGCGTACCGCTCGACCGCGCCGCGGGCGAGGTTGCGCAGCCAGCGCTGGTTGAGCCCCTCCGTCAGCGGGTAAAGCGGCACGAGGCGCGCGGTGCTGACGAGGTCGGCCTGTTCGAGGAACTCGACCTCCGGGTCGTTCAGGTAGAGGCGACCCAGACGGCTCTCGACCTTGCCGCTGAGCACGACCTGGCGGCCACGCAGCTTGGAGCCGAAGTAGTCCTTGCGTCGGAACCACACCGCGAGCAGGTTGCCGGTCTCGTCGCCGGTGATCGCCTCGATCCGCTCGAACCCGCGCCGCGTCGGGAACGTGCCGACGTCCCAGACCGTCACGACGACCGTGACGAGGTCGCCGACCTGGAGCTCGGCGACCTTCTGGAGCTTGGAGTAGTCGACGTGGCGGCGGGGGAAGTGGAAGAGCAGATCGCGCGTCGTCTCGACGCCGAGCCGGGCCAGCCGTTTGGCGTTGGTCGGGCCGACCCCGGCGAGCCGACGGACGGGCGTCGCTAGCCCCGTGCCGACCGGGCGGCGGGGGGTGCCGTTCCTCGCGGAGCGAGAAGACTCGGCCGCCGCGGGGAGCGCCGGCTGAGAGGTGCCCGATGGCGACGTGTCGGTCGGGATCCCTCGCCGCTCGGCGCCCCGAGACGCGACCGGTGGCCGTCGCGGCGTGTCCAGCGCCCGTAGGGCCTCCGCGACGCACGCCTCGCGTTCGCTCGATCCTAGGGCAGCGTACCCTGCCAACGCGGCGGCCACGGGGCCCGGCGCGACCTGCCGAACGAACGGCTCGACGCCACCGAAGACCGCGCGGTCGCGGAAACCCTGCGCGCGCTCGAGGAGGAGGACCTTGCGGATCAGCTCGGCCGCGTCGCCGGCCGAGCCGTTAGTCGAGCTCGATCCCCTGGTCGACGAAGACGCCGATCGCGTGCGGGCCGAGCTGCGCGCGAAGGACCGGGCCATACGAGCCGATGGTAATCCGCTCGCGCGGGTACAGGAGCTCGATCCGCCGCATCACGCTTTCGAGCTCGTGGCTCGGCGCGTCGTGCATCACCGCAAGGTGGTCGATGTGCGGGAAGAGCTCGACGAACTCGGCGAGCCGATCGTAGCCGCGGGCGCGCGTGCGCACGCGTTCGAGCGGGCAGACCTCGCCGTCCTCGACCTGCAAGATCGGCCTGGTGCCGTTCCCTGAGATCGGCCAGGCACGCGAGCGCGCCCAGCGCGCCTGCCGGTTCAAGTAGTCCACGGACTCGGCGAAGAACATCGCGTGGACGTTCCGGGAGGCGCGTCGCGCGAGCAGCTCGAGCGTCTGCAAGTCGGCCCCGCACGCCGCCTGGCGCGCGACCCGGCGGACCACGAAGCCGAGCTGGATGCTCGCCGCGCCGGTGTCGACCACCTCAATCGGCAGGACGCCGCGCATTATCTCGCGCGCTGCGCGGGCCGCGTCGAACGCCGGCGCGAGACGGGATGACGTGTGAACAGCCAGGATCGCGTCGGCCTGCTCGGCGAGCCGCTCGTAGGTCGCGACCATGCTCTGGACGAGCGGGCCGGCCTCCGCGCGCGCCGCGACCGCGACGCCGCCATCGGACGGCCCCTTCAAAAAGAAGGAGGGCGGCGCACCTGCGCCGCCCTCGTCGAGCGGGACAACCGTGACGTTCGGCCCAAGGTTGTCGGAACCCAGGTCTGTGGCCGAGTCGGTGACGACAGCAACGCGCATCATACGTCGGGCGCCTGTTTTGAGTTTGGCTGGCCGGCACCGGGCGGGCGGCCGTCTTGGCGACCGTCACGAGCCCGTCATAGAATTTGCACGACCGACAGGCATCATACACTAACTTCTGTCCAGCACAAGGGGGACCTGGCCTTGGCTCAGCGGTGCGAGATCTGTGGCAAGGGGCCGGTGTCCGGCAGCAACGTCAGCCACTCCAACCGACACACGAAGCGGCGCTTCCGGCCGAACTTGCAGTCCGCGCGGCTGACGATCGGCGGGGAGCAGCGGCGCGTGAAGATCTGCACCCGCTGCCTGAGGACGCGGACTAAGAGCGCGTAAGCGCGCTCGTCAACTCTTCGATCCCGGCTCGCGGCCCGGCCGGGTGCCCGAAGACGGCCGACCCGGCGACGAGCACGTCCGCGCCTGCGGCGGTGACCCGGGGCGCGGTGGCGGCGTTGATCCCCCCGTCGACTTCGATCTCGACCTGAGCGCGCCGGCCGATCGCTGCGAGCAGCTCGGCGACCCGGCGGATGCGCGCGAGGCTCGACTCCAGGAACGGCTGACCGCCCCAGCCGGGGTTCACGCTCATCACGAGCACCAGGTCGACGAGGTCGAGCACGGCGGTGATCGCCTCGATCGGCGTGCCTGGGTTCAACGTGACCCCGGCGCGCAGGCCGAGCGCCTTAATGGCGCCGAGGTCGCGGTGGAGGTGCGGGCAAGCTTCGACGTGGATCGTGATGCCGCTCGCGCCGGCGTCCTTCAGCGCCTCGAAGAAGCGCGCCGGCTGGACGACCATCAAGTGGCAGTCCAGCGGCAGGCGCGTGGCGCCGTGCGCGGCGGCGCAGACGACTGGTCCGAACGAGATCGTCGGGACGAACTGGCCGTCCATCACGTCGACGTGGATGCGATCGGCCAATCCGGACGCCTCGACGGCGGCGAGCTGCTCGCCGAGGCGCGCGAAGTCGGCCGACAGGATCGACGGCGCGAGCTTCGTCATATCACCACGCGGAGCGGAGTGACGAGGCATGTCGGCCCAGCCGACCGCCCCCGGCGCGCGTCGACTTCGGCGCGGTCGAGCTTCGTCGCGGCGCTTGGAACAGTAGGATGCGCTACGCCTTCGGCTTGCGGCGCGGCTGGAGCGTCGCGGAGATCTGCGACTTGAGCTGGGCGAATGTGCTCTCGAGCGTCTGCGTCGCTCGAACCATCCGGTCGAGCGTGCGCAGGCCGGCGTCGCCGAGCTCCTTCGCGTGGCGCGCACGCAGGCCCTCTGAGCCGGCGCGGAGGTCGATCATCGCCGCGCGCCACGCCACCGACATCTGCTCCGAGAAGCCACGCAGCACGATGTTCTTCTCGGCGATCTCTTCGTTGAGCTGCCGGACGGTGCCGTCGAAGTGCTCGAGGACGGTGATGTCCTTGAGCAGCAGCACGGTGACGCCGGTGCGCGGGTCGGTCGGTCGGATCGGCAGGTAGGTCGCCTCGGTCGAGACGCTGCTGCCGTCGGCGCGCGTCAGCCGCAGGTACATCGGCCCGATCTGCTGCCCGGTTTCCACGCAGCGCTGGGCCATGCAGTATTCCTCGCAGGTCCGCTTGCCCTGCTCGTTGCGGCACTGGAAGACGTTGCAGTTGATCGACGTCAGGTCCCGCGGCTTCCACCCGGTGATCTGGCTGCCGGCCGGGTTCATGGCGAGGATCTTGCGCAGCCGGTTGATGACCAGGACACCCTCGCTGACGTTGGCGAAGATCGACTCGAGCACGTCGGTGTCGACGTTCGCCTGGAGGTTTCCCTGAATCATCGAGCGGGCGGTATTGTAGGGGTGGGTAGAGGGGTGGTCAACAGAACGTTATTGGCACGGCGTGCGCGCTCGAGCGCCACGAGGAGCGCGGCGACGTCGGCTGGCGTCACGCCGTTGAGCCGCGCCGCCTCGCCGACCGAGCGCGGACGGTACTTGGCGATTTGCTCGCGCGCCTCGCGGCGCAGGCCGGGCGCGCCGGACACGTCCAGCCAATCCGGCAGGCGCATCTCGTCGAGCCGGCGTGCGCGGTCGGCTTGGGCGCGCTCCCGCGCGACGTAACCGAGGTAACGCGCCTCCGTCTCGACGAGCAACGCGGTGGCCTCGTCGGCCGGGAGGTCGAGGCCACGGAGGACCGTTGCGACCGCGGCCAGGCTGGCGCCCGGTCGGCACAGGTAATCGAGCGCCCTGACCGGGCCGTCCGGCACCGGTGCGCCGGCGCCCTCCAGCCGAACGGCGACGTCGGGCCGTGGCACGATCGTCGTTCCGGCGAGCCGGCGCAGCGCCGCCGCCGCTTCGGCGCGGCGGCGCTCGACCGCCGCGATCCGCTCGGGGCTAAGCAGGCCGAGCCGCGCCCCGATCGGGGCGAGGCGCAGCTCCGCGGTGTCGGCGCGCAGCAGCAGGCGGTACTCGGCGCGGGCGGTGAGCAGGCGGTACGGCTCGGGCAGCTCGCGGCTCGTCAGGTCGGCCACCATCACGCCCGCGTAGGCGAGCGAGCGCGGGAGCACGAGCGGCTCGCCGTTCTCCAGGTCGCGCAGCAGCGCGCGGAGCTCGGGGCGCGGCACCACGCCGGCGGCCGGATCGTCGGGGAACGCTTCGTCCCAATCCAGTCTTCTCCCAGCGGGAGCTGGGCCGGTCGCCAGTGCCGCGTTGACGCCGGCGAGCAGCCCCTGCGCCGCCGCCTCCTCGTAGCCCGAGGTGCCGACGATCTGGCCCGCGAGGTAGAGGCCCCGGATGTGGCGCGTTTCGAGCGTTGGACGGATGTCGTCGGAGGCGACCGCATCGTACTCGACCGCGTAGCCGAAGCGGATCACGTCCGCGCGCCGGAGCTCCGGGATCGAGCGGATCATCGAGAGCTGGACGTCCTCGGGCAGGCTCGTGCTGAAACCTTGGACGTACACCTCATCGGTCGCCCAGCCCTCCGGCTCGAGGAAGAGCCCGTGCGCAGGCTTGTCGGCGAAACGATGGACCTTGTCCTCGATCGACGGGCAGTACCGTGGCCCGACGCCTTCGATCGTGCCGTCGAACATCGGCGACCGATCCAGGTTGCGGCGGATGATCGCGTGCGTCTCCTCGGTGGTGTGCACCAGGTAGCACGGGAGCTGCGGCCGCCACGCCGTGGGTGCCGGGTTGGGCCAGGCCGGGTTCGCGTCGGACGGGTCGCCGAATCGCGGATGCGACAGCTCGTGCCCCTCGAACGAGAAGGCGAGGGGGCGGTCAGAACCGTCGTGGCGGGCGGCGCTGGAGAAGTCGACCGAACGGACGTGCAGCCGGGGTGGGGTGCCGGTCTTGAGGCGGCGGAGCCGGAAGCCGAGTGCCTCGAGCTGCTCCGAGAGGCCGAGCGCCGGCGGCTCGCCGTGGCGGCTGCCGGGCGTCACACTCTGGCCGGCCACCAGGCGCCCGCGCAGGGCGGTGCCGGTCGTGAGCACGACGGCGCTCGCGCGGAGCTCCATTCCATCCGCGCAGCGCACCCCCTTGATGGTGTCCCGGTTTGGGTCCACCAACAGCTCGACTACGGTCGCCTCGCGCAAGTCCAGGCTGGGCTCGGCGTCGAGCGCAGCGCGCATGGCCTGGCCGTAGGCCGCCTTGTCGAGCTGGGCGCGCGGTGCCTGCACTGCCGCGCCTTTCGACGTATTGAGCATCCGGATCTGGAGGAACGTCTCATCTGTCGCGACGGCCATCTGGCCGCCGAGTGCGTCGATCTCGCGCACGAGGTGGCCCTTGGCCGGCCCGCCGATAGACGGGTTGCACGGCATAAGCGCGACCGAGGAGAGTCGCATGGTGAGCAGCGCGACGCGCCGCCCCATCCGCGCGGCGGCGAGCGCGGCCTCGCACCCCGCGTGCCCGGCTCCGACGACGACGACGTCGTACGGAGGGCTACTCACCCACGTCCCCTCTCCCTTTTGGAGAGGGGAGCTGTTCTCTCTGGGGCACCCCAAGACCCTGCCAGGGCCTGTCCGCACCCCTTACCGGGTGCCGGCGGTCTGCTTTTTCGGAAAGATCGCCTCTTCGTAGTTGGGGAGCGTCTTCCAGTCGCTGAGGAAGCGGCTCATCCCCACGTCGGTCAGCGCGTGCTTGAACGACGCATTGAAGACCGCCGCGGGCATCGTCGCGATGTCTGCGCCGACCTTCGCCGCCTCGATCACGTGGTTGACCGTGCGGATGCTCGCGGCCAGAACCTGCGCCTTGAAGCCGTAGTTCTGCTTGATCTGGACGAGCTCGCGGACCACCGCCATGCCGTCGAGGCCGAGGTCGTCGAGTCGGCCGATGAACGGGCTGATGATGTACGCCCCGTTCTTGCAGGCGAGCATACCCTGCGCAGCCGAGAAGATCAGCGTCACGTTGACCTTGATTCCGTCGTCGGACAGCGCCTTCGTCGCGCGCAGGCCGTCGGGCGTGCACGGAGCCTTCACGACGACGTTCGGTGCCCAGCTGGCGAGCTCTTTGCCTTCCCTGACCATGCCCTGCCAGTCGGTCGAGATGGTTTCGGCCGAGACGTCGCCGGGAATGACCGAGCAGATCTCCTGGATCCGCTCCTTGAAGCCGGCGCCTTCCTTGGCGATGAGGGTCGGGTTGGTCGTCACACCGTCGACCAGGCCGAGCTCGGCGGCCTTCCGGATCTCGTCGATGTTAGCGGTGTCCAGGAAGATCTTCATGGGGCTGCCCTCCGGTGCAACTGAGATTCTAGCCACTATGCTCACCCTGTGAGGGTGTTGGCGATCGAGAGCTCGTGCGACGAGACGGCCGCGGCGGTGATCGTGGACGGTCGGGTCGAGCTATCGAGCGTCGTCGCGTCGCAGGCGGACCTGCACGCGCAGTGGGGCGGTGTCGTGCCCGAGGCGGCCTCGCGCCAGCACGTTGCGTGGATCGTGCCGGTCGTCGACCGCGCGTTGGCCGACGCCGGCATCGCGCTCGACGACCTCGACGGCGTCGCCGTGACGCGTGGTCCGGGGCTGGCGGGCTCGCTGCTGGTCGGGGTGAGCGCCGCCAAGGCGATCGCCTGGGCGCGCGGGCTGCCGCTGCTCGGCGTGAACCACTTGGAGGGCCACGTCTACGCCAACTGGCTCACGGGCCAGGAGCCGCGCTTCCCGCTCGTCTGCCTGATCGTTTCGGGCGGCCACACCGACCTCGTGTTCATGGCCGAGCACATCCGGTACCAGCGGCTCGGGCGCACGCGCGACGACGCGGCCGGCGAGGCGTTCGATAAGGTGGCGCGCATCCTCGACCTGGGCTACCCGGGCGGACCGGCGATCGAGCGCGCCGCGCTCGGCGGCGACCCGTCGCGCGCGCCACTGCCGCGCGCCTGGCTCGAAGGGAGCTTCGATTTTTCGTTCAGCGGCCTCAAGACGGCGGTCCTCCGAACGACGCAAGCGCCGTCGCCGCCGTCGGCCGCCGACGTCGCGGCGGCGTTCCAGGAGTCGGTCGTGGAGGTGCTGGTGGAGAAGACGCGGCGCGCGGCGGTCGAGCTCGGCGCGAGGACGGTCCTGCTGGCCGGTGGCGTCGCGGCCAACCGCTGCCTGCGCGAACGGATGGCGGCGGTCTCGCCCGTGCCGGTGCTCTGCCCGCCGCCGCGCTTGTGTACCGACAACGCGGCGATGATCGGCGCCGCCGGCTGCTTCCGGCTCGCCGCCGGGTTGATCGACGGGCTCGACCTCGACGTGTCGCCGAGCCTCAAGTTGATCGAGGGGTAGCGCCGCTCTCGCCTCACCTCCAGCCATTCTCTGCTCAACGGGAAGAGGCGGCACGTTCGAGGGCCTCGATCGTCTGCCGCGCGGCGCGCTCCCACGTGAACCGCGCCGCGCGGGCCAGTCCCTTCGCCCGAAGCCGCCGGCGCAGGGGCGTGTCGGTCGCCAGGCGCAGGATCGCCTCCGCGATCGCGCCTTCGTCGTGTGCGTCCACGAGGAGGCCAGCGTCGCCGACGATCTCCGGCATCGAGGAGTTGTTCCCGCCGAGGACGGGCGTGCCGCTCGCCATCGCCTCGAGCAAGGGGAGGCCGAAGCCCTCGAAGAGGCTCGGGAAGAGGAACGCTCGGGCGCCCGCGAACAGCGCCGGCGAAAGCTCGTCGTCGACGTAGCCGAGCACCCGGACATGGTCGCGGATGCCGAGAGAGGCGATGAGGCGCCCCAGCTCGTCGGCGCGGTAGCCGGATGCCCCGGCGATGGCCAACGGTGGCACGCCGGCGTCGGCACGCGTGTCCGCGCCGGTGCGCCCGTTGCCCAGAGCCTCCTTCACAAGGCGCGCGTAGGCCCGCAGCAGGCGCGGCAGGTTCTTGCGCGGCTGGAGCGTGCCGACGAAGAGCAGGTAGCCGTCCGGCTCTAGCCCGAGGCTGGCAACCGCGTCGGCGGGCTGCGGCCGGAAGCGGGACTCGACGCCGAGGTGGACGACGTCGACGCGCGCCGGGTCGACCCGGCAGTGCCGTAGGAGGTCCTCACGCGTCGCCCAGGAGTCGACGACGACCCGGCGCGCCACGCGGGCGCTCCACCTGGTCGAGAGGAACAGGTAGATCCACGCCGCCGGGGTGTATGCCAGCCGGTAACGGAGGTAGCCGAGGTCGTGGATCGTGACGACCGTCGGGGGATGGACCAGCGGTACGACGTGAGCCGGGATGAAGAGGACGTCGGGCCGGCTGCGCACCATCTCGAGCGACAGACGCGCGTGCGTCCAGATGCGCGGGAGGGGCACGACCCGCGTGGTGGCGCCTGGCAGCCGCCGTGGCGGTTCTCGGTCGTAGTAGAGGGTGAGCTCGTGTCCCCGCGCGGCCGGCACGAGCGCTTCGAGCAGGTCGCGCGCGTACCGTTCGGTGCCGGTCGGGTTCGGCCGGGCCGCCCGGCTCGCGTCGACCGCGATCCGCACAAGCGGGCATTCTAGCCATCGGCTTGTCGGGCCACCGACCCTCCACTAAAGTTTGCGGCTGCGACCAAACCGAAGGAGACGTTCCATGCCGGCCAAGCTCACACCGCTGGGCGATCGCGTGGTGGTCGAGCCCGTCGAAGAGGAGCAGATGACCACCAGCGGCATCTACCTGCCGGACACCGCCAAGGAGAAGCCACAGCAGGGCAAGATCATCGCCGTAGGCCCCGGCGCGCAGAAGGACGACGGCAAGCGCGTGCCGTTGGAGGTCAAGGTCGGCGACACCGTCCTCTACGCGAAGTACGCTGGCACCGAAGTGAAGCAGGACGGCAAGGACCTCCTGATCCTCAGCGAGCGAGACATCCTCGCCATTCTCAAGAAGTAGGAGCTGACGTTGGCGAAGCAGCTGAAGTTCGACGAGGAAGCCCGCAGGTCGCTCAAGCGCGGCATGGACCTCCTGGCCGACGCCGTCAAGACGACGCTCGGCCCGAAAGGCCGCAACGTCGCGCTCGACAAGAAGTTCGGCACGCCGACCGTGACGCACGACGGCGTGACCGTCGCGAAGGAGATCGAGCTCGAGGATCCGTTCGAGAACATGGGCGCCCAGCTCCTGAAGGAGGCGGCGACCAAGACGAACGACGTGGCTGGCGACGGAACGACGACGGCGACCGTGTTGGCGCAGGCGATCGCGAACGAAGGCCTGCGGAACATCGCCGCTGGCGCCAACGCGATGCTGCTGAAGCGCGGCATCGACCAGGCCGCTCAGGCGGTCGTCGCCGAGCTCAAGAAGATGTCCACCCCCGTCCAGGGCAAGGAGGACATCGCGCACGTCGCCACCATTTCGGCGGCCGACGCCGAGATCGGTGAGCTGATCGCCGAGGTGATGGACAAGGTCGGCAAGGACGGCGTCATCACCGTCGAGGAGTCCAAGGGCCTGCGCTTCGAGACCGAGTTCGTCGAGGGCATGAACCTCGACCGCGGCTACATCTCGCCCTATTTCGTCTCCAACCCGGACCGGATGGAGGCGGTGCTCGACGAGCCCTACCTGCTCATCACCGACAAGAAGATCTCGGCGATCTCGGACATCCTGCCGGTGCTCGAGAAGCTGCTGCAGGTCACCAAGAACCTCTGCATCATCGCCGAGGACGTCGACGGCGAGGCGCTCGCGACGCTGGTCGTGAACAAGCTGCGCGGGACGCTGAACATCCTGGCGATCAAGGCGCCGGGCTACGGCGATCGGCGCAAGGCGATGTTGGAGGACATCGCGATCCTGACGGGCGGCCGGGTGATCTCGGAGGAGGTCGGCCGCAAGCTCGACTCCGTCCAGGTGCAGGACCTCGGCCGGGCGCGCCGGATCGTGTCGAACAAGGACGAGACGACCATCGTCGAGGGGCGCGGCAAGGAGGCCGACATCGCGGCCCGCATCAAGCAAATCAAGGCGCAGATCGACGAGACGACCTCCGAGTACGACCGGGAGAAGCTGCAGGAGCGGCTCGCCAAGCTTTCCGGCGGCGTCGGCGTGATCAAGGTCGGCGCGGGCACCGAGACGGAGCTGAAGGAGTAGAAGCACCGCGTCGAGGACGCGCTCTCGGCCACCCGCGCGGCGGTCGAGGAGGGCATCGTCCCCGGCGGCGGCGTCGCGCTCCTGAACGCCGCGAAGGCGCTCGACGGGTTGACACTGGCGGGTGACGAGCAGCTCGGGGTCGCGATTATGCGGCGCGCGCTGGACGAGCCGATGAGGCAGCTGGCCGAGAACGCCGGGCTCGAGGGATCGGTCGTGATCGGCGAGATCCGGCGGCGGCAGGAGGAGAGCGGCAACGACAAGCTGGGCTTCAACGTCCTGACCGGCGAGTACGTCGACCTCGTCAAGGCCGGCATCATCGACCCCGCCAAGGTGACCCGATCGGCGGTCGAGAACGCCGCCTCCATCGCCGGGATGATCCTGACGACCGAGGCGCTCGTGACCGACATCCCGGAGAAGGCGCCGCCGGCGCCTGCCGGTGGCCCCGGCGGCATGGGTGGCATGGGGGGCATGGACTTCTAGAAGAGCAGGGGTGCAGGGGGTTTCGTCGGAGACCCCCGCATCGATGTTCCTTATTGGCCTCACGGGAAACATCGGCACAGGCAAGTCCACGGTGGGCGCCCTGCTTGGAGAGCGTGGCGCCCTCGTTTTGGATGCCGACCTGGTCTACAGGCAGTTGATCGAGCCTGGTGAGCCGGGATTCAAGGCTGTGGTGGACCTGTTCGGGCCAGGGATCCTGACCGAAGGCAAGATCGATCGGCGGAAGCTGGGCGCGATCGTCTTCCGCGACCCAGCCGCGCTGCGCAAGCTTGAGCGGGCCACGCACCCGCTCGTCCTCGCGCGCATCGACCAGACCCTCGCGGAGCGGAAGCCACGCGTCGCCGTGCACGAGGCGATCAAGCTGATCGAATCGGGCGCCGCGGAGCGCGTCGACGAGCTCTGGGTCGTCACCGCGCCGCGCGACGTCCAGATCGAGCGGCTCATGCGCGCCCGCGGGCTCAGCCGCGAGGAGGCGGCGCTGCGTGTCGACAGCCAGCCGCCACAGGAGGAGAAGATCGCCCGCGCCGACGTCGTCATCGCGAACGACGGAGACCTCGACGCGCTCCGCGCCGCGGTCGGCTCGGAGTGGGCGCGGCTAGAGCGCCTCCTTGAGGACGAGCGCGGTCCCGCGGTCGACGGTCTGGGCTAGCTCCTCGAGGCTTGCCTCGCGGATTCCCTTGATCGAGCCGAACCTCTTTAGCAGCGCGGCCTTGCGCTTGGGCCCGATACCGCGGATTTCGTCGAGCGTCGAGCGAATCGAGCGGCGGCCGCGCAGATTGCGGTGGTAGGTCAGGCCGAATCGGTGGGCCTCGTCGCGGATGCGCTGGACCAGGTACAGCGCCTGCGAGTCGCGCGGCAGCAGGATCGGCTCGGCGGCGGTTGGTGTGTAGATCTCCTCGTTCTGCTTGGCGAGGGCGACTGTCCGGATGCGCTCGAACCCGAGCTTTTGCATCGTTTCGAGCGCGGCGTTGAGCTGGCCGCGGCCGCCGTCGATGATCACGAGGTCTGGAAGGCTGGTCCAGCCCTTCTTGCGGCCTTCCTCGTCGTCGGCCTTGCCGGCGCGGGCGAAACGGCGTCGCAGCACTTCCTGGAGCGAGGCGAAGTCGTTGGCGCCCTCGACGGTCTTGATCTGGAAGCGCCGGTACGCCCGGTTCGCGGGCTGGCCATTCTCGAAGACGACCATCGCGCCGACCGAGCTCGTGCCCTGGATGTTCGAGATGTCGTAGCACTCGATCCGCGCCGGTGGCTCCTCGAGGTCGAGGTAGTCGGCTAGCTCGACCAGCGCGCTCGACGTCTTCTTCTCGTCGGCCAGCCACTTGGCGCGCATCTGCGCTAGCACCTCGCCGGCGTTCGTCGCGACCAGGTCGACCAGCTTCTTCGACTTCCCACGGCGCGGAACGGTGACCGCGACCTTGTGGCCGCCGCGCTTGTCTCGCAGCCACGACTCGATCACCTCGGCCTCGGCGACCTCGTTCTGGAGCAGGATCTCGGGCGGGACGTAGGCGGCCGAGTTGTAGAACTGCGTGACGAAGGACGTCATGATCTCCTTCGCATCCTCGTCCTTCGTGCCCTCGAGCAGGAAGTGCTCGCGGCCGATCAGCTTGCCGCCGCGGACGAAGAACACCTCGACGCACGCGTCGCCGTTGGCACGCGCGAAGGCGATCACGTCCTGATCTTTCATCGCCGCGTCGAGCACGCGCTGGCGCTCGGTGACCTTTTCCACCGCTCGGATCTGGTCGCGGATGAACGCGGCGCGCTCGAACTCCATGTTCTCGGCGGCCGCCTCCATACGGCGCCGGAGGTCGGCGACGATCTCCTCGTGCTTGCCCTCCAGGAACAGGCAGACCTGCTCCATCACCGCTAGGTACTCGTCGTGGTCGGCCGCGCCGATGCACGGGCCGAGGCACCGGTGGATGTGGTACTGGAGGCAGGGCCGGGGGCTCGTGCCCGTAATAGCGATGTGACAGGTCCGGTATGGGAAAAGCTTGTTCAACAGGTCGAGCGTCCGCCAGACCGAGCGAGAGTCGGTGAACGGGCCGAAGTAGCGGGCGCCGTCCCGCGCGATCCGCCGCGTGATGTAGACGCGCGGCCACTCCTCGTCCATCGAGACCTTGATGTACGGGTAGTTCTTGTCGTCGCGCAGTCGAACGTTGTACTTGGGGCGGTGCTTCTTGATGAGGTTGCACTCGAGGACGAGCGCCTCGAGCTCCGAGCCGGTAACGATGATCTCCCAGTCGACAACCTGGGCGAGCATCTGCTTGATCTTGTTGGTCTGCCCGCGGGGCCGGAAGTACGAGCGGACGCGGTTCCGCAGGTTGATCGCCTTGCCGACGTAGAGGATCTCGCCCGCGGCGCCCTTGTACATGTAGACGCCGGGCGACGTGGGCAGCGACGAGAGGCGCGTCTTGAGCGCGGCGGTGGACATAAGTTCTGGCGATTATATTGGGGCGTGGCCCGCGTAGCTTTCCTCGGCACGCCCGGTTTCGCGGTACCGTCGCTCGAACGGCTCGTCGAGGCCGGCCACGAGGTGGCGCTCGTCGTGACCCAGCCCGACCGACCGGCCGGGCGCGGACGTGCTCCGAGCCCGCCGCCGGTCAAGGTCGCGGCCGAGCGGCTCGGGCTGCCGGTGCGCCAGCCCGAGCGGCTGCGCGACGATCTGGACGTTCTTCGGGCCGCGAAGCCGCAAGTCGCCGTCGTCGCGGCCTACGGCGAGGTGCTCACCGCCGCGACGCTAGCGGTGCCCGAGCGCGGCTTCGTGAACGTGCACCCCTCGCTGCTGCCCGAGCTGAGGGGCGCGACGCCCGTACCGACCGCGATCCTGACGGGCATGGCGACGACCGGGGTCACCGTGATGCACGTCAGCCTCGGCGTCGACGCGGGGCCGATCCTGGCGCAGGTCGCCGAGCCGATCCGCGACGACGACACGGGCGGCGCGCTGCTGGCGCGGCTCGGCGAGCTCGGCGCCGACCTACTGGTCGAGGCGCTGCCGCGCTGGCTTGCCGGGAAGCTCGCGCCGCGCCGCCAGGACGGCCGGCGGGCGACCTACAGCCGGACGCTCAGCCGCGACGACGGGCGTGCCGATTGGTCGCTGCCGGCCGTCGAGCTCTGGCGACGCTGTCGAGCGTTCCAACCGTGGCCCGGCTTCTTCACGACCTGGCGAGGTCGGACCCTGAAGCTGACCCGCGTCGAGCCGCTGGCGAGCCGACGCGGCAATGCGCCGGGCGCCGTGTTCGACGGCCCGGCCGTCGCGTGCGGGACCGGCGCGCTCCTGATCCACGAGCTCCAGCTCGAGGGTAAGCGCGTGATGGGCGCCGAGGAGTTCCTGCGCGGCCAGCCATCATTCGTGGGCAGCCACCTCGGCGACTAAGCGTTTTGGCTGATGGCCTTCCGCCGGGCTGCTCTGTAACATTCATCCGCGATGTTCTACTTCGATCCTCTCTGGTTGCTTTTCTCGCTTCCCGCGCTCGCGCTCATGCTCTGGGCGCAGGCGAAGACGCGCGGCGCGTACGCGAAGTATTCCGAGCTTCGGAACATGGTCGGCATGCCGGGCTGGCAGGTCGCCCGGCGGATCCTCGACGCGAACGGCCTGACGGACGTGCAGATCGAGGAGGTCCCCGGCGAGCTGACCGACCACTACGACCCGACCAGCCGTGTGTTGCGGCTTTCGGCCGGGGTCGCGCGCGTACCGTCGATCGCGGCGATGGGTGTTGCTGCCCACGAAACGGGCCACGCCATCCAGCACAAGCAGTTGTACGCGCCGCTGATCGCGCGCTCCAGGCTGGTCGGCCCGGCGAACATTGGCTCCAACATCGGCGTCTACGCCGCCATGATCGGGCTGATGATCCAGTCGGCCGGGCTCGTCTGGGTCGGCGTGGCGCTCTTCTCGTTCGCCGCGATCTTCGCGCTGGTGACCCTCCCGGTCGAGTTCGATGCGAGCAAACGGGCGATGGCTCAGCTCCAGGGGTTGGGCCTCGTCAGCGCCGAGGATTACGCGGGCGCCCGCGCCGTGCTGAACGCGGCGGCGTGGACGTACGTGGCCGGGTTCCTGTCGGCGCTAATGCAGTTGCTCTACTTCGTGTTCCGCGCGATGGGGATGTCCAACCGCGAGCGCGATTAGCGGCCGCTGCCTCGCCCCGCGGCGCGGGCCGATGACCCTCGGCGGCGGGCGCGGGGCGGCGTCGTGTCGGAGATCGTTCGCCATACCCACGACGACGTCGGGACGCTAGGCGCTGTCCCGTAGGACCCTCGCGCGCAACTGTCCGCAGGCGGCGTCGATCTGGCGGCCGCGCGTGTCGCGGATCGTGGTGGGCACACCACGGCGCTTCAACAGCGCGGCCATCGCCTCGACGCGACCCGGCGCGGGCGGGCGAAACGGCGAGCCGGCGACCGGGTTGAACGGGATCAGGTTGACGTGGCACAGCATCCCCCCGACCAGGTCCGCCAGCTTCGCGGCGTCGGACGGCGAGTCGTTCACGCCGCCTATGCAGGCGTACTCGAAGCTGACACGGCGCTTCGTCGCTCGGACGTACTCGCGCACCGCCGTCAACACCTCGCCGAGCGGGTACTTGCGGTTCAGCGGCACGAGCTCCGAGCGCAGGCGGTCGTCGGCCGCGTGAAGCGACACGGCCAGGTTCACCTGCAGCGGTCGGCGGGCGAGCTCGCGGATCGCCGGGACCACGCCGACGGTCGACAGCGTGATGTGGCGCGCGCCGAGGCCGAACGCCTCCGGCGCGGTCAGCAGCTCGACCGCCCGCCAGACGTTCTCGAAGTTCATGAACGGCTCACCCTGCCCCATGAACACCAGGTTGGTGAGTCGGGCATCCGGGCCGTCGATCTGGCGGACGCGCCGCGCGAAGTGGAGGACCTGGCCCACGATCTCGCCGGCGCTGAGGTCGCGCACGAAGCCGGACTGCCCAGTCGCACAGAACTCGCACGCCATCGCGCACCCCGCCTGCGAGGAGACGCAAACCGTGCGCCGGACGCGTGCGCCCGGGTAGATCATCAGCACCGACTCGACCGAATTGAAGCGGCGCCGCCGCTCGCCCAGCGGCCCGGCGAGCAGCCGCTCCGCGGGCGGTGCGAGCTCGAGCAGCGCCTTCTCGGTCAGCCCATCGTCGGCCCGCGCCACGTGGATCGGCGCGACGACGTGCGCATCGTAGCGCTCCGCCAGCGTAGCCCGCAGCTCCCTCGGCAAGCTCGACATACGCGCGAAGTCGGGCTGGAGCCGGCGGTAGACCCACTCGAAGACCTGGGTCGCCCGGTAACGCGGTTGGCCGAGCTCGGCCAGATCGTCGGCGAGCTCGGCCAGCCTCAGACCGAGGAGCTGTTTCACGGCTTCGAGTGTATGGGGAGCCGTTACAATCGCGCGCCACATGCGGCCCATCCTCGTCGCCATCGCAGGCGGGTCGACCTCTGGGAAGTCGACCCTGACCAGGCGGCTGCTGGGCGAGCTCGCGGACCGCTCGTGCGCCGAGATCTGCCTCGATCGCTACTTCCGCAACTGGGCGGCGCTGAGGGCGGACGAGGCCGATCGCTTGCGGACGGCCAATCGGCCCGACGCCGTCTTGTGGCGGGCGTTCCACGACCACCTCCGGCGGCTGCTCGGCGGCGAGATGGTGCAGCTCCCAGCGGTCGGAACGGCCGGGGCGGCGCGCGGTGAGAAGAGCTGGTGCGTCGGCCCTCGCGACGTGCTGATCGTCGAGGGGTTGTTCGCGCTGTGGGACGACGAGCTCCGCCGGACAGCCGATCTGCGGGTGTTCGTCGACACACCCGACGACGAGCGCGTGCTGCGGCGCATAACACGCGACGTCGTCGAGCGGGGCGGCACGATCGAGCGGTCGGTCGCCTGGTACCGCCGCGACGTCGCGCCCGGCTACCACCGCTTCACGGAGCCGACGCGCTGGCACGCCGACCTCGTCGTCCCGAACGCGGGGTTCGGTGGGTTGTCCGAGCCGGCCGTCCACGCGCTCGTGAGCGCGATCCGCGCGCTGTTAGATGCGCGTCCAGCCGGGTAGGTACTTTTTCCGGTACTTCGTCAGCGCCGAGGCCAGGTGGACGAGCGGCGTCGACGGACTGCCGAAGACAACCGCCCGCTTCAGCGACTGCTTGAAGCTGGCCGCGTCGGCGAAGGGCGGCATCTCGACCCCGGCGCGTCCGACCTCGAAGGCGATGTGCGCGTCGCTACCGGCGCCCTTGAGGAGGCCGTGCTCGTCGGCGAAGGCAGCCGCCGCGGCGTTGTCGGCCGCGATGTGGCAGCGCGCGTTGAGCACTTCGACGGCGTCGAGCAGTCCGGCTACGCGGTCGAGCGCGGCACGCTTGATCACCGAACGGCGGATGCGATCGAGCGGGTGGGGCACGTACACCACGCCACCCTGCCGTCGGATCTCGTGGATCGTTTCCTCGGGCGAGAGGCGCGGTGGGATGAACTCCCGCAGGAACAGGCCAATGATCTCACCCTCGGTGGTCCGCACCTCCTCGCCGACGATCACCTGGAACGGCGCCTGCTCGGCGAATTGCAGCGCCCCCTCGATCCGGTTGTGGTCGGTGATCGCCAGCACGTCGACGTTGCGCCGTCGACAGGCCGCGATCAGCGCGCGGTAGGAGTTGTTGCTGTCCGGCGATCGGTGCGTGTGGCAGTGCAAGTCGACGCGGACGGTGCGCTGGCTCAAACCGCGACCGGCCCACGGGTCGCGGCGGCGACGCGCTCGAGCAGGCTGTCGGGGAGACGGCGCGCCAGTCGGAGCACCTCCTTCGCCCGCTCCAGCTCGGCGGTCTGGCCGCCGGTCGCGACGCGTCCGTTCCGTCGCCAGATCGGCAGCAGGGCCGTCCACGCGTGCACGCCCTCCGCGTCGCACGCCTCGCGCAGCCGCGCCTTGATCAGCTCGCGGCCGAACCCCAGCCGCGCCGCCGCCTC
Organism: Chloroflexota bacterium; assembly: GCA_035651675.1. Taxonomy (GTDB): domain Bacteria; phylum Chloroflexota; class UBA6077; order FW602-bin22; family FW602-bin22; genus DASRFH01. The sequence continues at coordinate 74,221 of DASRFH010000131.1, forward strand.
CCGCCACCTGTAACCCTCGTCGAGCAGCGGCAGGATGTCGTTGGCGTCGACCGGCGCGACGCGGTGATTCGTGCTCGAGAAGTGGTCGCAGGCGGCGACGAGCCTGGCCTCCGGTGTCCTCGGGTGGACTCTGCCGTAGGGGCCGTGGTGTGAGAGGACGACGTGCCGGACGTGCTCCCGCGTCTCGCGGGCAAGCACGACGCCTGAGCGCTGCTCGGCCTCGGCCAGCAGCGCCATCGAGACGTCCGCGGCTGGCTCCGGATCCGTGCGCATCAGCCGGCTGTGCGAGCGGTGGTCGTCTGCAGTGGCCCGTGGCGCCTTGCTGGCGTCGTGGATCAGCGCGCCGAGGACGACCACGTCGAGGTCGAGCTCTGCTCGCTCCTCCGCCCACTCGAGGCAGAGGAGAGCGACGTCGAGCTGGTGGACGAGGACGGGCATCCCGCGGTCGTGGACGGCCCAGAGCCACTGGTACTGGGGACAGAGGACGAGGGTGGTCAGCAGCGCGTCGCGGCGGTCAGGAGGCACGAGACTACCCGAATTGTAAGCAACGGGCCCTGTTCTAGAATTTTCGGTACTCACCGACGAAGGGGGCGCCGTGTCGAGGATCGCGCGGCTGCTTCGCTTTGGGCAGCGGCGCGTCGTGAACGGCGTCGCCGTTCGTGCCGCAGGGCTCGTCGTGCGGGACGACGACGCCGTCCTGATCCTCTCGGCGCGCTTCGTGTGGGGCGACCCCGCGCCGCTCGAGCTCAGCGACCTATCCGAGCTCGTCGACGACCAGGATCGGGAGTACGAGCCGGGGACGTGGGGGGTCCGGTACCACGAGCCGGTGTCGTGGTTCTTCGTCCAGGTTCCGCGACCGCAGCCCGACGCGCGCCGGCTCCGCTTCACGGTCGAGGCGCTGACCTGCGTGCCAGCGCCGCTGCGGCCGACGACGCTGCGGATGGGCGAGTTCGTGCCGTACACGCGCGAGCTGTGGTCGTTGCCGCCGTTCCGCACGCTCTATGGGCCTTGGGACTTCGACGTCCCGCTGCGGCGGCCCAGGACCCGAACGGACCGGACCTAGGGATACGCGCGCCACCCCACGCACGGTGCGCATTCCTTTCGAGAAGCCCCCGGGGTTTAGCCAGGGATAGCCCATTTGGTCACCGCATGGGGTTCCCCGGATTGGCTACGTGCGGTGGGGCTCATGGGCTATTCCGCGCGCTCAGCGCTGATCGCATACTTCTGTCAGGCGGGTCGACCACCCCAGGGTTGACAGGATGGGCAGTCGGGCGGTTGGGGTGGGCGGCCCGCTCGTCGTTGAGCCTAGGGAGCGGACCCCGTCCGCTTCGCGACCTCGTACTCGGCCATCAACTCCTGCTCCCTGGCGGCACGGGTCTGCTTTGCTTCCTCAATGGCCCGCCGGAAGCGGGCTTTGACCGTGTCGAGTAGGCCACCGCCCGTCGCGGCGTCGTATCTGCCGCCAGACGCTCGACGGGGCACCATGCTCTTGAGCTTGTTCCGTGTGTCCTCGCCCGCGGCCGGGGCGAGCAGGGCGGCGACGAGCGCGCCCATGAAGAGCCCAAATGACAGGCCGACCACGAACTTCAACCCCACGACGACGGGGCTGGTGCGCTGGCCGCGTCGGATCTCGGGCACCGGCACGTCGACACGGCGTGGGACCGACAGCTCCGGCAGCGCGATCTGGCGCGGAACCGAAACGCGCGGCAGCTCGATCCGGCGTGGAAGCGACAGTTCCGGGAGCTCGATCCGTCGCGGAAGCGAGACCTCCGGGAGCTCGACCTGCCTGCGCCGGGCTCGCAGCCGAAGCATCACGCGACCCGGCTGCGCTCGCCGCCGAACAGCACGGAGAAAAAGCGCAGGATCGCCGCCACCAGCGCGGTGATGCGGATCACCGGCGTGACGGCCCGGTCGCTCATGAAGTCGGTCGTGCCTTTGACGGTCGTGAGCGTGTCCTTGCCTCGGTCGATTAGTTCGGGCACCTGACCCTTGACGTTGGCGAACAGTCGCCACGCCAGGAACGCGATCACGCAGAGGATGGCGAGGAAGATGATGTCCAGCACCGCCACGACGATGATGGCGATGTCCCGGGCAGTCTCCAACACGGCGGCGATGGCCTCCGAGCAGGGACCCGCACGGCCCCCTGTTACGCTGAGTGTACCACGCGACCTGTGCAGTACCCGGGCCAAGCCTAGTCGGCGCGCTCCATCCGCTCGGGGGCCGACATGCCCATCAGCCTTAGGCAGTTGGCCAATACCGTCTTCGCCGCCAGCACCAGCTTGAGCCGCGCCAGCGTGCGGGGCGGGTTGTCGGGGTCGAGCACGCGGCACTTCTCGTAGAACTGCGTGAAGACGCCCGCGAGCTCGCGCGCGTAGTACGGGAGCTGGTGGGGCTCGAGTTCGGCCGCCGCCGCCTCCACGACCTCGGGGAACTGCAGCATCTTGCGGATGAGCGTCAGCTCGGCGTCGTCCGTCAGCAGCGCGGCGTCGCCCTCGCGTGGGTTGAGCCCCTCAGCACGGCGCAGAATCGACGCGATGCGCGCGTGGCTGTACTGGATGTAATAGACCGGGTTCTCGTCGGATTCCTTCTTCGCGAGCTCGAGGTCGAACTCGACGTGGGCGTTCGCCGAGCGCGAGAGGAAGAAGTAGCGGCACGCGTCGCGGCCCACTTCGTCGATCACGTCGCGCAGCGCCACGTAGTCGCCCGCGCGCTTCGACATGCGCACGATCTCGCCGCCGCGGCGCAGCGTGACGAACTGGTGCAGCAGGATCGTGAGCCGCGAGCGATCGGCACCGAACGCCTCGACCGCGGCCATCAGGCCCGCCACGTGGCCATGGTGGTCGGCGCCCCAGATGTCGATCACCCGGTCGAACTTGCGGACGATCAGCTTGTCGTAGTGGTAGGCGATGTCGGCGGCGAGGTAGGTCGGCGTCCCGTTCGACCGGACCAGGACGTGGTCGCGCTCGTCGCCCAGCTCGGACGACGTGAACCAGATCGCACCTTCCCGCTCGGCCACGTGGCCCCGCTCGCGGAGCGAGGCGATCATCTGCTCGACGAGCCCGGCCTGGTGGAGCGAGCGCTCCGAGTACCAGCGGTCGTAGCGCACGCCGAGCAGCTCGAGGTCGGTGCGCACCGCGTCGAGCACGATGCCGAGCGCGATCGGCCCGATCGCGCCGACCGCCTCGGACTCCGGCATCTCGATGAAGCGGTCGCCGTGCTCGGCCTTGATCCGCTCGGCCATCGTCGTGATGTCCACGCCGTGGTACCCGTCGGAGGGTACCTCGGCCGCGCGGCCGAACGCCTGTTTGTAGCGAGCGAGCACGCTGGCGTAGAAGGCATTGATCTGCCGTCCGGCGTCGTTGACGTAGTACTCGCGCTCGACGCGGTAGTTGGCGAAGTCGAGCACGTTCGCGAGCGCGTCGCCGAGCGCGCCGGCTCGGCCATTTGCGGCGTTCAGGAAGCCGGTTGGGTTGGCAGAGACGAACTCGACCTGCACCGACTGGCCGCGGCCGACGTCGACGCGGCCGAAGTCGTCGCCTTGTTGGACGATGGCGTCGACCTGCGACTGGAGCCAGGAAGGCGACAGCCCGAAGTTGATGAAGCCGGGGGGCGCGACGTCGACCCGGGCGATCGCCGCCTCGGGCGGCAAGTGGCGGACCAGCCGCTGCGCGATCGCGAGCGGCGGCATCCCGGCCGACCGCGCCAGGCGCATTGCGATCGAGCTCGCGTAGTCGCCGCGCCTCGGGTCGGACGTCCGTTCGACGGGGACGGTCCCGAGCGCGATCGCCGGTAGGTCACCCGCGTCCTGCGCCGCCTGCCCGGCCCGGCCGAGCAGCTCCGCTATCTCGTGCTTGATCACGGGAGGATGATAGAAGAGCGGTCGGCGATCAGGAGGCGGCCGTCTTGGCCGCCTCCTGATCGCCGACCGGCGGACCGGCTCTACTTCGGCATCGCCTTCAACGCGTTGTAGATCGCCCGCGGCGACCAGTCCTCGTTCAAAGCGCCGAAGATCGCCGTCTCGGTCGTGTGGTAGTCCTGGAAGGTGCGGAAGTTGAGGTTCCAGATGAACACCGCCCCAACCCACGGGCGGTTCGCTTTGATGTCCTGGAGCGAGCTCGTGTAGAAGTTCGCGACCTGGTCCTCCGAGAGGAACGTCGTCCACTCGTAGCCCTTCGGCACCGGCGGCCGGGCCGACGCCCACTCGTACTCGGTGATCCACATCGGGCGAGGATCGTTGTGCGCCGTCTGCACCGAGTGCAGGTCGTCGATGCGCTTGAAGTAGAAGCTCATGTGGCCGGTGAAGCTGGTCGCGCCGGTCGAGTTGTGGCTGGGGTCGTCCTGCGGCGCGTTCGTGAAGCCGGCCATGTGCGCGCCCACCGCGTCGGCGATCCGCATGAACTCGCCGTTGTTGCAGCCGTAGAGCTGGTCCAGGTAGACCTTGTCGTCGATCGCCAGCGTGGGGTTGTTGAGGCCGTTCGGCGTCAGCGCACCGGAGATCACGATCGCGTTCGGGTCGGCCGCTTTGACGGCGTTGTACCCCTCGCGCAGCAGCGGGATGTAGTCACAGGCGTTGATCGGCCGCCCCGACCACTCGGTGACGAGGTTCTCCTCGTTCCACAGCTCGTACGCCTGGATCTTGCCCTTGAACTGCGCGGCGACGCCGCCGACGAAAGCGCCGAACGCCTTCGGGTCGTCGGGCGGGCCGTGCTCGTCCTTGCCGCCGCGCGTCGCGGGGGGCGCGGTCACGATCGAGACCATGACGTTGACGCCGGCCGCGTTCGCGGCGGCCACGGCGGCGGCCAGGTCGTTCGAGTTGTAGGTCGACCACCGGACCTGCTGCTTGACCCAGCCGAAGCCGGAGTCCTTGATCATCCCCATGATGCGGGCGGCTGGCTGGCCGAACAGGTGCGCCTGCCAGCCGTAGCGGAGCGGGCCGCCGCCGAGGCCGGACGGCGCCGGGCCCTGCGCGGGCTGCTGGCCAGCTCCGGTCGTCGGCGCGGGCGCCGCCTGGGAGCCAGGCGCCGGCGCGGGCGGCATCTTCTCGAACGCGTCCTTCAGGTTGGAGTTGGCCAGCGTCGCCCCGGCCTTGATGCCGTTCGCCTGGGTGTTGTCGTACGTTCCGAGGTACGGGCTCTTGGCGGCCGCGGCCTGCTGCTGGAGGTCGGCCGGCAGGTTCTGCCCGGTGATCAGCGACTTGAAGTAGTCGCCGAGCAGTAGCCCCTGCGTCGTCCCCGTCGTCGCGTCGTAGTGCATGATGCCGCGCTGCCAACGCTGGAAGATGAAGTTGCCGTTGTTCGGGTCGGGGGCTGGCTTCGAGGTGGGCACGCCCCACATCTCGAGCCAGATACCGCTCAGGAGTCCGGCGTTGCCGCCGCCGTTCGGGTACGCCTCGTCCATCGTGACGGACGCGCGGAAGGTGGCGAGGTAGCTAGTCTTCTTGCCGCCGAACGTGTCCGGGGCGTTCGCGGTTACGTAGTCGAGAACCCCGGGCGATCCAGGCGGTGGTGCCGTCTTCAGCAGGTCGTTGTCCTGGGCCGGAACGGTCGCGCCGTTGAACTTCGTGTAGGGCAGGTACTGTTGATCGAGCAGGTTCAGCTGGTTGACCTGCCCGTTCGCGCCGAGCTGCAGCACGCGCCGCTGGAAGATCTGGACCTTGAAGCCGTCGAGCTGGAAGATGCGCGACACTGGGTACCCGAACGTGCGGATGCCGCCGCGCGCGTTGAAGTACTGGTAGAAGTTGGCGTCGCCGATCCCAAAGCCGGTCTCGCTGAAGTAGCCGGGCGGGTCCCCCGCCGCCGCGTACGCGGGCACCGCGGGGGTGAGCAGCGCGAAGAGGATCGAGACGAGCACGACGAGTCGGGGCCATCCGGGAGATCGGCTCATAGGCCTGGGGTTCCTCCTTACGGCTTCGTGGCGGACTTCGCTGGCGCGGTCGGCGCCAGCTTGGTCGTGGTCGCTGGCTGGGTCGGGGCCGCGGCGGGCGAGGCGGCGGCTGCCGGGCTCGCCGCGCCGGCTGGCTTCGTCGCCGCGGCGGCGGCGACGGCCCCCGGAGTGGGCGGTGCCCCGCCGTCCTTCTTCATACTCCGCAACGCCTGGAACGCAGGGCGCGTGGAGCCGTCCGGGTTGGTAATCGCCCAGTAGTATTGCTCGTCGTCCTTCGTCCACGCTGGGTCGGCGATGTAGATCACGTTCATCGCCCCGATCCACGGCTGCCAGTTCTTCTTCGCGAAGTCGAAGGCGCGCGCCAGGTAATCGGCCTTCTCCTGCTCCGTCACCGCGTGCCAGTTGTACGGCGACGTGGGCCGTGGGTCGCTCGTCCAGCCGAACTCGAGAATAGCCACACGCTTGTCGGCGTCGCCATTAGCGACCATGACCTGGCGCACGTCCTCGGCGTGTCGGAAGCCGTAAATGCGGCCTTTGGCGCCCTCTCCGTGGTTGTACTTCGGATCCTTGGCGATCTCGTCCGGACTCAGCTCCGGCGGAGCCTTGTAGCCGGCCGCGTGGACGCCGAGCATGTCGAAGTAGTCCTTGCCACCAGCCGCGTAGATGCCCTTGACGAAGTCGACGTCGGGCATAGCGATCGAGCCGGTCGCGGTCGTCGGCGAAAGACCGCCGGTGATCACGAGCGCGTCCGGGTCGGCCTTCTTCACGGCCGCGTAGGCGACCTTGAGCATCTCGACGAACTGGGCGGGGTTTGGTGGTTGGTTGCCCCACTCGCGTGCCAGGTTGGGCTCGTTCCAGATCTGGTAGGCCTGGATGCGCCCCTTGTAGCGGGTCGCCATCGCGGTGACGAAGTCGCCGAAGTCGGCGAGCTTCGTGGGCGGGCCGACGGTCGGCCAGATTTCCGGGCGTACCCACTTCGGCTGGTCGCCGATGCGGGCGATCACTTTGAGGTTCGCCTTGTCGATCGCGTCGACGATCCGGTCCGGCTCACCCCAATCGAACGTCCCCTTGACGTGTGGCTCGATGTACCGCCACTCGAACATCTGCTTGACCCACGTGAATCCCATCTCCTTCACGAGTCCGAGGTCGCGCTGGGTCGTCTCGAACCCGCCCCACAGGAACACGTGCACCGAGTAGTCGGGCGTGGTCATGGCCGAGCCGCGTGGCTTCGGCGTGGGGCTCGGCGTCGGAGGCACCGGGGTCGGCGTGGGCGGCGCCGGAACGGCGGTGGCAGTCGGGGCCGCCGGCGGCGTGGTCGGCTGCGGCGCCTGGGTCACTGCCGGTGTGGGCGCGGGTGCCGACCCACCGCAGGCGGCGAGCACGGGCAGCGCCAAGGCAGCGGTCGCGAGGAGGAAGTGGCGACGGGAACGGCGCATGGGTGAGCCTCTCACAGGTTGATCGCGCGGCCAGCCCGAGCGGCCGCGTAAAGCTGTTCGCGGAGGTGTGAATCGTGGCGGGCGTCGCCGACCGCCACGGTTCGGACTGGGGCGAGCGCGCCGCAGTGGTGATCCAGGTCGACGATCCGGGCCGGGTGGCGTTCGCAGCTCGACGCCACTACCGCTTCGTCTGGCGGAACTGCTCGCGCACCGCTTCGCTCGGCGGGTAGAGGCCGACGATCGACTCGCCGCGGGCCAGGCGCTCGCGCAGCCAGACCTCGATCTCCTCGTGCTCGACGCAGATGCGCGCAAGCTCCTCGGCCCGCTCGCGAGGCACGATGCAGACGCCGTCGTCGTCGGCGACGACGATGTCGCCGGGCACGACCGCCGCGCCACCGCAGTTGATCGGCACGTTCGCCTCGATCGGCGTCAGCGGGCTCGGGGGCCCGGTCGCCGAACGAGCGAAAACCGGCATGCGCATCTGCTTGATGTACGGCACGTCGCGCACGCCGCCGTCGATGACGACGCCGGCCGCGCCGCGCGCCTGGACGCGCGTGGCGATCACGTCGCCGATGTGGCCGCCGTCCTCACGGCCCAGCGCATCGATCACCAGCACGTCGCCGGGCTGGAGCGTCTCGATCAGCTCGTTTCGGGTCCGCGACCCGCTCTCGCGCTCGCGTGCGGCGAGGTCGGCGCGCGCCGGTACGTACCGGAGGGTGACCGCTGGGCCGACGATGCGCCCACCAGGGACCACCGGGTGGATGCCCTGGGCGTAGACAGTGGCGACGTTGAACCCAAGGCTGCGCAGGTCCCCACTCGCCGACGCCGACGAGACGCCTTCGAACAGCTTGAGCAGCTCGGCCGAGGGTCGTTCGATCGGCATGCGTCCTCCTGCGCTTGGCGGGCTTGTAGATAACACCCGGTCTACACGGAGGGCAATAAGACGGGGCAGCCAGCGCGTTAGACGCCCGTTGATTCGCCGTCCCTTTCGCGGTAGAGTGGGGCGCCGTGTCCCCGATGTCCCGAATCGAGCGCGCCCAGCGGATCGGCCAGCTCCGCGAGCAGCTTTCCGCCATCACAGAGGAGATCGCGCGGCTGGAGCGCGAGGACGAGGGCTACGTCGCGTATGTGGGCCGCGCGCAGGCGGCGCGGCAGGCGCCGCTGCCGTACCTGGAGTTCGCCAGGTACGCGGTGGCGTTCGAACAGTACGAGGGCCAGTGGGTGCAGGCGGGCCGTCCAGCCAACTGGCCGCACCTCGAGCTGCTGACCCGCCTTCGCCAGGTCTTGCTCGTACCCGCGCCAGCCGCGGCCGCCGGCGGCGCCCAGGCGCCGCGGCTCGCCGCTCCGACCGATCCGCGGGCGGCCGCGGGGCGCAGGGCAGCCCCGGGGCCGGGGGCCGCGGGGAAGCTGGCCGCCGGCTCAGCTCAGCCGCCCACCCAGCGCCCCCCCGCGGCCGCGAGCGGGAAGCCCGGCCAGCCGACCCCCGGAACGCGGCCGGCCGCGGCGGCGCGCGTCTCGCACGAGAACCTGGCCGAGCAGCACAGCCCCATACTGAACGAGGTCGTGGAGCTCGCCAAGCGGGCCGAAGAGGAGCTCCGGCTCGCCCAGTTCCCGGCTGGCCTCGCCTCGGTGGATCGGGCGATCTACCTGCTCGAACGGGTCTACCATGCGCCGCCCGCGCTGACGAACCGGATCATCAAGTTGCTCGACGATGCTGGTCGCGGCTCTGCGCTGTCCGACTCGGACCGGCAGCGCTGGGAGCAGCTCAAGTCGCGGGCGGACGCCCTACTCGCGGAGAACGCCGCTTGAGCGATCTGCTCCGGGTGGCGGTCGCTTGGCGCTGATCCTCGCCATCGAGGACCACGACGACGTCCTCACGCTGCTGGCAACTGTGCTGCACCAACACCAGATGCTGCTGGCGCCCGACAGCACGAGCGGACTTCGCATGGCGCGGGAGATGAAGCCGGACCTCGTCCTGCTCGACGTCGGCATGCCGGACGTCGACGGGCTGGAAGTGTGTCGGGCACTTCGGCGAGCGCCCGACACGGCCACGATCCCGGTCCTGCTTGTCACGGCGCGCTCCGAGGTCGCGTCCGCTCCCGACGTGTGGCGCTCGGCCGGCGCGAACGGCGCGCTGTTGAAGCCTTTCTCGCCGGCGAGGCTGGTCGCGCTCGTGGACGAGCTGCTCGCGCAGCCGCGTTAGGCGGCTGCCGAGGGAGGTGATTCCTCCGGCGCGAGCGGCGGACGCCAGAGCTCGCGCTGGATCTTGATACCCCCGTATGGGACCCGTCGCACCACGGCGCCGACGCGGTCGCGGCGGACCGGCAGCGTCACCTCCCAGCCGCCGTCTGGGAGCGCGCGGACCGCGGCCTCGAGCCCGGCCGGCTCGGGAGTGCCGATGGCGCGCCGCTGGGCGGCGTACCAGCCGTCCTCCCGGGCAACCAGCGGCTCGTCGAGGGCCATCAGTGCTCCTCCGGGTGGGGCCGATGGAACGGCCACTTAAGGAGGCGGCCCGCGCCGCTCCTGTCCTCGCCGTCGTGGCCGGTGCTGTTGCGCGCGTGCTTCTCGTGCAAGAAGCCTGGCTCGGCCGGCGGCTCGATCGCGACCCGCTCGCGCCGCAGCGTGTTCTCGAAATGGTGCTTCTCGACCTTCCGGACGCGACGGATACGGAGCTGCTCCTTGAGGACGAGCTGCTTCGAGACGACCAGCTGCTCTTCGTAGACGGGGATGATCATCACGCCATTCTCTTCCCACGGCGCCTGACGCTGGTTCACGACCTGACCGACGGGGTGGTGCTCGATCTCAACCTCTTCGCGGAAGGCGTCGACGTCGAGCTTGCCCGGGAACTCCTCGACGTACGTGCGCACCGTCACCCGGCCGACCTCCTCGGTCTTGCGCTCGGCGACGAGCTGCTCTTCCTGGAGCACGAAGGTCTGGGTGAGCGGGCTCTCGGCGGCCTGCTCTCGGTTCTCGGGCACCGTCAACCACCTCGGTGGCGTTGGGGCATGCGCGCCCGCGGACGGTGCAACAACCGTGCCTGAGCTGAGCGAGGCGCCCGGTGGCTTGCTGGTACGCCCGGCAGGACTCGAACCTGCGCACCTGGCTCCGGAGGCCAGTGCTCTATCCTCTGAGCTACGGGCGCTTGGCGAAGCTCAATTATAGGCGGAGCGCCCGTCGCGCCTCACGGGTCGAGGCGGAGTCCGGCGCGTAGCGGCCGAGGAAGTCGTCGGCGAACGCCCGGTAGGCGCCTGCGCGAACCGCCGCGCGGGCTCGTTCCATCAGCCGGACCAGGAACCGGACGTTGTGCAGGCTGAGCAAGCGGAGGCCGAGGATCTCCTCGACGCGTACGAGGTGGTGGAGGTAGGCGGTAGAAAACGTGCGACAGCAGTAGCAATCGCAGGAGCGGTCGAGGGGGGCGGCCTCGGCGCGGAAGCGGGCGTTGTCGATGTTGCGACGGCCCTCCGGCGTGAAGAAGGCGCCGTTTCTCCCCAGGCGAGTTGGCAGGACGCAGTCGAACATATCGGCGCCGAGCCCGACCGCGGCGACCAGGTCCTCGGGCGCGCCGAGCCCCATTACGTAGCGGGGGCGGTCGCACGGCAGAGCCCCGAGCGAGGCGGCGAGCATCGGGAAGAGCACGTCCTTCGGCTCGCCAACCGAAAGCCCGCCGACGGCGTGGCCCGGGAACCCGAGCGACCCGACCGTGCGCGCGCTGTCGGCGCGGGCGGCGGCGTCGAAGCCGCCCTGGCAGATGCCGAACAACACCTGGTCGGCGCGCGCGTGGGCGCGGAGGCAGCGCTCGGCCCAGCGGTGGGTGCGGGCGGTGGACGCCTTCCACTCCGTCGGGTCGGTGCCCCAGCGCGGCGGCGTGTCGAAGGCCATCGCGACGTCGGCGCCAAGCTTCGCCTCGACCTCCATGACCGACTCGGGCGAGAGCTTCAGCGTCGTGCCGTCCACGTGCGACTTGAACGTGACGCCGCTCTCGTCGATCTTCCGCAGGTCGGCGAGCGAGATGACCTGGAAGCCGCCCGAGTCGGTCAGGATTGGGCCGTCCCAGGCCATGAAGCGGTGGAGGCCGCCGAGCTGGGCGATCAGGTCCGGCCCGGGGCGGAGGAAGAGATGGTAGGTGTTCGCCAAGACGAAGCTGGCGCCGATGGCGCGCAGCTCGTCCGGAGCGAGCGCCTTGACGGTCGCCTGGGTGCCGACCGGCATGAACACCGGCGTCTCGACCGGGCCGTGTGGGGTGCTCAGGCGACCGACACGGGCTGCCCCGTCGCTCGCTTCTAACGCGAACACCACCCTGGCCATTCTAGGGGCGCGGTAGAATTCCTGGACTCTCGCCCCCGAGGTTGCGGATATGGCGCTGCACGAACAGCCGGAGTGGCGTGACCGCATGCGGGTGCGGTTCGACTTCAACAACGCGATGGCGGACGCGGTCGGACCCGAGCACGGCGTTTCCGAGGAGGAGGTCAACGCGCTGGCCGGGCGCGTGCGTCAGTCGCACGACACGCTGCGCCGCCGCCGCGCGGCCGGCGACCTGTCGTGGATGGAGCTGCCGTACGCCACCGACGTCGTGCGCGACGTGCTCGGCTACGTTGACTCGGTCGCCGGGCGGTTCGACAACTTCGTGGTGCTCGGCATCGGCGGCTCGGCGCTCGGCAACATCGCGCTTTCGTCGGCGCTCAACCACCCGTACCACAATTTGCTTCCGTCCGCGCAGCGCCAGGGGCGCCCGCGCCTCTTCGTCCTCGACAACGTCGATCCGGACCAGTTCGCCGGGTTCCTGTCGGTCGTGGACCTCGACCGGACGTTGTTCAACGTCATCACGAAGTCCGGCTCGACCGCTGAGACGATGGCCCAGTTCCTGATCGTTCGGAAGGCGCTCAGCGACCGGGTCGGCCGCTCGCACGTCGACCGGATCGTCTGCACGACTGACCCGCGCGAGGGCGAGCTGCGCAAGATCGTCGAGTCGGAGGGCTACCGCTCGTTCGACATCCCGCCCGGCGTCGGCGGCCGCTTCTCGGTGCTCTCGCCGGTCGGCCTGCTATCCGCCGCGATCACGGGAATCGACATCAGCGCGCTGCTCGCGGGGGCGGCCTACGCGGACGCGCTGTGCAACGAGCCGGACGTCTGGCGCAACCCGGCCTACATGAACGCCGTGCTGCACTACGTCGGCTACCAGCACGGCCGCACGATCTCGGTGATGATGCCGTACAGCTACGCGCTGCGTGACGTCGCCGACTGGTACCGGCAGCTGTGGGCCGAGAGCCTGGGCAAGGAGAAGGACCTCGACGGCAACGTCGTCCACGTCGGGCCGAACCCGGTCAAGGCGCTCGGCGTGACCGATCAGCACTCCCAGATGCAGCTCTACCAGGAGGGTGCATTCGACAAGATCATCACCTTCATCGCGGTCTCCAAGTTCAAGCACGAGGTGCCTATCCCCAGCGGCTTCCCCGAGTCGCCGGGCGTCAGCTACCTCGGCGGGCACTCGCTGAACGAGCTGATGGAGGTCGAGCGGGAGGGCAACACGATCTCGCTGACCCGCGCGCAGCGGCCGAACGTGACGTTCACGCTGCCGGAGGTGAACCCGTTCACCGTGGGGCAGATCCTTTACCTGTTCGAGATGCAGACCGCGATGATCGGCGAGCTATTCAAGATCAACACGTACGACCAGCCCGGCGTCGAGGCTGGCAAGATCGCCGCCTACGCGCTCATGGGCCGCCCGGGTTTCGAGAAGCAGAAGCAGGAGATCATGGCAGCCCGGAAGTTCAGCCCGAAGTACGTGATATAACTCCGTAGTGAACATCCGTTCTATAGCCCGTCCGCACCCTTGGTGACACAAACGGATCGTTACGTCGCGCCCGAGGAGCGGCCTGACGACGCCCAGCTCGACCTGGCGCTCCGGCCCAGGTGGCTGGCCGAGTACATCGGCCAGGAGAAGGTCAAGGCGAACCTGCGGATCGCGATCGAGGCCGCGAAGCAGCGCCGCGAGCCGCTCGACCACATCCTGCTGCACGGCCCACCCGGCCTGGGCAAGACGACGCTCGCGAACGTCATCGCCAACGAGATGGGCGTCCAGATCAAGGTGACGTCCGGTCCGGCGATCGCCATCCCCGGCGACCTCGCCGCGATCCTGACGACGCTCCAGACCGGCGACATCCTCTTCGTCGACGAGATCCACCGGCTCAGCCGGATCGTCGAGGAGGCGCTCTACCCGGCGATGGAGGACTTCGCCTGGGACATGGTCCTGGGCAAAGGCATGGGCGCGAAGCCGCTGCGGCTCCATCTGCCCAAATTCACGATCGTCGGTGCGACGACCCGCTACGCCCTGCTGTCGTCGCCGCTGCGCGACCGCTTCGGGACGACGCTGCGCCTGGACTTCCAGACTCAGGAGTCGCTGGAGCAGATCATCACTCGGGCGGCGCGGATCCTCGACGTCGACATGGAGCCCGAGGCGGCCGCGGAGATCGCCAAGCGCTCGCGTGGCACGCCGCGCATCGCCAACCGGTTGCTGAAGCGCGTCCGCGACTTCGCCGAGGTGCGGGCCCAGGGCGCGATCACGCTCGACGTGGCGCGCGCGGCGCTCTCGCTGCTGGAGGTCGACGCGCTCGGGTTGGACGAGGTCGACCGGAAGGTGCTCGAGGCGATCGTCGACAAGTTCAACGGTGGGCCGGTCGGCATCGTCACGATCGCGGCGGCGATCAGCGAGGAGCCGGACACGGTGATGGACGTGTACGAGCCGTATTTGCTGCAGCTCGGCTTCCTCGAGCGCACGCCGCGAGGCCGGGTCGCGACCCGGCTCGCCTACGAGCACCTGGGCCGCCGGTACACGCGGCGAGCCACCCCGGCCGACGTCCAGCCCCCGCTGCTTTGAGGCGCAATCCGCCCGATCCGTTCCACAAGCGACGGCTCGACGCCGCGATCGACGCGTGCGCCGTCTGGGCGGCGCTCTTCCTGACCTACGTCAGCGTCGGCATCCTGCTGTTCTGGAAGCTGGTCCGCGCGCTGCAGCGGGTGCTGCGGCTGCGCGGCGGTGAAGCCGACCTGTAGAGGTGCTCTCCTCTTCCGCCGGGAGGAGACGGGCGGAGCACGGGTGAGCAGGACGTCACCCGCCGCGCTGGAGGCGCGCGATCTCGGCGAACTGGTCGGTCAGCCGCCAGTAGACCTGCATGTAGAGGTCGTAGAGGCGGGCGTACAGCCCCGCCTTCGACTGATCCGGCTCGATGGGCGCCGCGAGCTCAACTCGCCCTTTCGCGTCGTCTAGCCGCATCGTACCGAGCGCGACCATGGCGAGCTCAGCGGCGCCAAGCGCCGACACCTCCTGCACCGACGGCACGGCCAGCGGCTGCTGGAGCACGTCGGCGAGGAGCTGGAGCCAGAACGGCGTCTTCGTGAAGCCTCCGGTCGCGCGAACCTCGCGCACGGGACCCGCGACCTCAGCCAGCGCCTCGTAGCAAGAGCGCATGCGGAAGCAGATACCCTCGAGCGTGGCGCGCGCGACGTGGCGGTGGTCGTGGCCGATCGCCAGACCGAACAGCACGCCCCGCGCGTCGGCGTTCCAGTAGGGCGCGCGCTCGCCAGTGAGGAACGGCAGGAACAGCAGCCCGTCCGCGCCCGGCCCGACCGCCTCCGCCCAGCTGGCGACGTGGTCGTAGCCGCGGTCGCCGGCCCGCAGCAGCTTCTCCGCCGCCCAACGGAACGCGATCCCCGCGTTGTTGATCGCCGCGCCGGCCACCCAGCGGTCCTCGGCCAGGTAGTAGCACCACGTGCGGGCGCGCCTATCGACCTTCGGGCGGTCGGCGACCAGCCGGACGGCGCCGCTCGTCCCGATGGTCGCGGTCATCTGGCCGACGTCGATCGCCCCCGCGCCCAGGCTCGACAGGACGCCGTCGCCCGCGCCGGCCACGACCACGCTCTCGCGGTGGAGGCCGGTCGCGTCCGCGGTTTCACGCGTGATGGTGCCGACCGTGGCGGTCGTCTCGCACAGCTCGCCGAGCTGCCCGGGCTCGACCCCGGCGATGCTCAGGAGCTCGTCGTCCCAGCTCTTCCGGTCGAGGTTGAGGAGCCCGGTGCCTGACGCGACCGACAGGTCGCAGGCTGCCACTCCGGCTAGCCGGAGGAGCACCTGCTCCTTGATCGAGCGGAACGCCCTGGCAGCGGGCGTGTTCTGGCGCAGCCAGCGGATCTTGGCCGGCAGATACATCGGGTGGATGGGGCAGCCGGTGCGCTGGTAGAGCTTCTGGACGTCGTGGTGCTCGCGGATGGCGGCGGCTTCCTCGCCGGCGCGCGTGTCGGCCCAGATGAGCGCCCGGCCGAGTGGCTCGCCCCGCTCGTCGAGCGGAAGGACCGAATGGAACGTCCCCGAGACGCCGACCGCGACCCGCGCGCCTTTGCCGAGCCTGGCGTCCTGGGCGGCGCGCCCCAGGCAGCGGAGCGCGGCCGGCACGACCTCGGCGGGGTCCTGCTCCGCCCAGCCGGGATGCGGCGTGTGAAGCGGGTACTCCTCGGTCGCTTCGCCCAGCTGCCGCGCGTTGCCGTCGAAGACGACCGCGCGGACGCCGGTTGTGCCAAGATCCAGACCGACGAAGTTTTCCATCAGGGCTTCCTCTTCCAGGGGAAGGGGAGATCAGCCGCGGGCACGCCGCACTTCGCCGACGAAGCGACGCGCCCGCTCGGCGATGCTCGCGAAGTCCCGCGCGGCGACCGCCTTCGGCGCGACCAGGTCGGAGCCGAGGCCGAGCGCCCGCGCGCCGGCCTTCACGAACTCGGCGGCGTTGTCGAGCGTCACCCCGCCGGTCGGGACGAGCGGGATCTGCGTCAGCGGCGCGAGCACGTCGCGGAGGTAGCGCGGGCCGACCGAGCCGACCGGGAACACTTTGACGAGCGACGCGCCGAGCTGCCACGCGCGGACGATCTCGGTCGGCGTGAAGGCCCCGGGCAGCGACGGAAGGCCGGCCCCGCGTGTCGCCGCGATGACCGCCTCGTCGGTGTGCGGTGAGACGACGAAGCGCGCGCCCGCGTCGACCGCGGCCCTCACCTCGTCGGCCGACATGACGGTTCCAGCGCCGATCAGCATGCGGTCGCCGAGCGCCTTCGCGAGCGCGCGGAGCATGCCGGTCGCGCCCTCCGTGTTGAGCGTGACCTCGACGACCTCGACGCCGCCTTCCAGCAGCGCCTCGGCGGTCTCCACCGCCAGCGACGAGTCGGTGCGGCGCATGATCGCGACGATCCCGGCGTCGGAGATGCGCTTGGCGAGTGGCTCCATCTCGGCCTCCTTGCGCGGCGCCAAGTCTACAGCCACTTCAGCAGGCCAATCGGCGATGCCTTGCGCCACTGGTGCCGCTGCTTCACGTCGCGCGGGCCGAGCTGGTCGGCCCGGAAGCGCTGCTTGGCGCGGTAGGCCACGAAGTAGGCCAGCCGACTGCGCTTCTCGTTGGAGAGCTGGTCGATGCTGAGGTGGACGACGTAGCCGAGCACGAGCCCGCCCCGCATGCCGAGCAGCCGGTCCGCGACCCACCAGAGCGGCACGTACTCCCAGCCGTGCGCGGCGAGGAGGATCTTGTCCTCGGCGACGCCGAGCTGCGTGAGCGCGTAGTCGGCCAGGTGGTCGAAGTCGACCAGGAAGCCCGAGATGAGCGGGGCGGCCGCCGCGCGCCTCTGCTGCGTCGCCGCCCACATCAGGCCGCCGAGCGCGGCCGAGGCCAGCAGGTGGTAGCGGGGGAGGGCCAAGATGGCTCCAGAAGGAGGTTTAGGGCACGATGCTACAATCGCGCCGCTCCCGATGGCGACCCCGATCACGCTGCCCCGCCTCAGCCCGGGAATGAACGAAGCGGCGGTGGCGCGGTGGCTCAAGAAGAGCGGCGACACCGTCAAACGGGGCGAGCCGCTGTACGAAGTCGAGACCGAAAAGGTCGCGACCGAGGTGACAGCCCCGGCCGACGGCGTGCTCGAGATCGTCGTCCCCGAGGGTAGGACGGTCGCGATCGGGACGCTGCTAGGCCGTCTGACCGGCCCGGACGCGGAGCAGGCAGAGGCACCACCCGCGGCCGAGGGACCGGTGGTGGTTCAGACGCCGGCTCTGGAGCCGGAGCAGCCGGCGTCGGCCCAGACGGAGACGAGCGTGGGCGCCGCCGTCGCCGAGCCGGTCCTGGGGGTGGCGGCCCCGTCGGAGCCGGAGGAGCGCAGGATCGTCGCGTCGCCGTTGGCGCGGCGGATCGCCCGCGAGATGGGCGTGGCGCTCGAAGGACTGAAGGGCTCGGGGCCGGGCGGGCGGATCATCGAGAAGGATGTCCTCGCCGCGGCCCAAGCGCGAGGTGTCGCGCCAAGGGAACCCGAGCCCGCGGTCGCCGCCGTGCCCGCGCCGGCTGCCACAGCGCCCCCTACGCCAGCACCCGTGCCCGCCCCTACACCCCCACCCCATCCCTCTCCCGTCGGCAGAGGAGACGAGGGCGTGTCGCGCCCGTTCTCCGGCATGCGCAAGACGATCGCCGACCGTATGCTGCAGTCGCAGAACACGAACGCGACGGTCACCCTCACCCTCGAGGTCGACATGCAGGAGGCGACGAACCTCCGACAGCAGCTCGTCGGCGAGTGGGAGCAGCGCGAGGGCGTGCGCATCACCTTCACCGACGTGATCGTCAAAGCGGTCGCCAAGGCGCTAACGGAGCACCGGCGGCTGAACGCGAGCCTGGAGGGGGATAGGATCGTCGAGCACGCCCGGATCCACGTCGGCGTGGCCGTCTCGCTCGACGATGGGCTGATCGTGCCGGTCGTGCGCGACGCAGACAAGAAGTCGATCCTCGAGATCGGGCGAGAGACGAAGCAGCTCGGCGAGAAGGCGCGCTCGGGGCGGCTCACCATCGAAGAAGTGACGGGCGGCACGTTCAGCGTCACGAACCTCGGCCAGGCCGGAGTCGACGCGTTCACGCCGATCATCAACCCGCCGCAGTGCGCGATTCTCGGCGTCGGCAAGATCGCGCCGAAGCCGGTCGCGCGGGATGGCCAGGTGGTCGTCCGGCCGCAGATGTGGCTGAGCCTGACGTTCGACCATCGGCTGGTCGACGGCCACCCCGCCGCTTTGTTCCTGGCGCGCGTCAAGGAGATACTCGAAAAGCCGTACCTCCTGTTCGTTTAACCTCACCCCCGGTGGCGCGTGCGAAATGCGCGCCACGGCACCCTCGAGGGTGAGAAAGGAGCCCGCGCCATGGCCGATCAGTTCGACATCGTGGTGATCGGGGGCGGGCCCGGCGGGTACGTCGCGGCGATCCGAGCTGCGCAGCTCGGCGCAAAGACGGCGCTTGTCGAGAAAGACCAGCTCGGCGGCACGTGCCTCAACGTCGGCTGCATCCCGTCGAAGGCGCTGCTCTCGTCGGCCGAGCGGCTGCACGAGCTGCGCTCGTCCGACCAGCTCGGAATCCGGGTTCAGGGCGAGGTGACGTTCGACTGGGCGGCCGTGATGAACCACAAGGAGCGAACCATCCGCCAGCTCCGCGGTGGTGTCGAGCTGCTCGTCAAGTCGAACGGCATCGCGCTCTTCCGGGGGACTGGCAGCCTGATCACCCCTGGCCGCGTTCGCGTCGAAGGCGTGGACGGTGTACAGGAGCTCGAGGCGAAGAACGTGATCCTGGCGACCGGCTCGGTCGAGGCGCGCCCACCCATCCCCGGGCTCGACCTGCCGGGAGTGATCGGCTCGACGCAGGCCCTTTCGATCGAAGCCGTGCCGCCGAGCATCGTCGTCATCGGCGGCGGCGCGGTCGGCTGCGAGTTCGCCTCCGTGTTCCACCACTTCGGCGCGCACGTGACGATCGTCGAGATGATGGAGAACCTGCTGCCGCTGGAGGACGCGGACCTGGGCAATGGGCTAGCGCGTTCCTTCGGGCGGCAGGGCATCGCGGTGAAGACCTCTGCGAAGGTCGACCGGATCACGGGCCAGGACGGCGCGCTCCGGGTCGAGCTGGCAGGTGGCGAGGCGATCGAGGCCGCCAAGGTGCTCGTCGCGATCGGTCGGACGCCGTACACCGAGGGGTTGGGGCTCGAGCGGGTCGGCGTGGAGATGGACAGACGCGCGGTCAAGGTCGACGACCACATGCGCACGAACGTGCCCGGCGTCTGGGCGATCGGCGACGCGACCGGCAAGTTCCCACTCGCCCACGTCGCCTCGATGCAGGGCGAGGTTGCGGTCGAGAACGCGCTCGGCGGGGATGTGACGATGGATTACTCGACCGTCCCGAGCGTCGTCTACACCATCCCGCAAACCGCCGCCGTCGGCTTGAGCGAGGCGAAGGCGCGCGCGGCCGGCCACGACGTCCGGGTCGGGGTGTTCCCATTCCAGGCCAGCGGCCGCGCGATCGCGGCCCGCGACACCGAGGGCTTCGTCAAAGTCGTCGCCGACGGGAAGTGGTCGCGCATCCTCGGGGTCCACGTCCTGCACTCGCGGGCAGGCGACGTGATCGAAGAGGCGGTGGTGGCGATGAAGCTCGAGTCGACCGTCGAGGACCTCGTCGCGGCGATCCACCCGCACCCAACCTACACCGAGGCGATCGCGGAAGCCGCGCTCGCAGTGGAGAACCGCGCGATCCACGTTCCACCGAAGAGGTGAGCCGGCCCGCGCCGCTGGCCGGGCTGCGCGTCGTGGACCTGACGCGCGTGCTCGCCGGGCCGTACTGCACGATGCTGCTCGGCGACCTCGGCGCCGACGTGATCAAAGTCGAGCTCCCCGGCCAGGGCGACGACACGCGCCGGTTCGGCCCACCCTTCAAAGGCGGCGAGTCGGCCTACTACCTGGCGATCAACCGCAACAAGCGTTCGCTCACGCTCAACCTCAAGCACCCGCGCGCCCAGGACATCCTGCGCAAGCTCGCCGCGGGCGCCGACGTCCTGATCGAGAACTTCCGGCCCGGTACCCTCGATGCGCTTGGGCTCGGCTGGGAGGATCTGCGCCAGATCAACCCGCGTTTGATCTTCTGCACGCTCTCGGCCTTCGGCTCGCGTGGGCCGTACAAGGACCGCCCCGGCTACGACTTCGCCGTCCAGGCGCTCGGCGGTCTCATGTCGATCACGGGCGACCCGAACGGCGAGCCGATGAAGGTGCCGATCGCGATCGTCGACATAACGGCTGGCCTCTTCATGCTGTCGGCGATCCTCGCGGCGCTCCGGGCGCGCGACCGTGACGGCGTCGGGCAGCGCGTCGAGGTGTCCTTGCTCCAGGCGCAGCTTGCCTGGCTCATCAACGTCGCGAGCAGCTATCTCGTGGCCGGGGAGCTGCCGAAGCGTTACGGCAACGCGCACCCGAGCATCGTTCCCTACCAGGTGTTCCCGTGCGCGGACGGGTGGGTCGCGATCGCCGTCGCGAACGACGGCCAGTTCCGCAAGCTCTGCGGTGTGTTGGGCGTGCCAGAATGGGCCGACGACGAGCGTTTCGCGACCAACCCGGCGCGCGTCGGCAGCCGCGACCTGATCGTGCGGATGCTGACGGAGCGATTCGCGGGGTGGCGCCTCGACGATCTGCTCCCCGCGCTGGAAACGGCCGGGGTGCCCTCCGCGCCGATCAACACGCTCGACCGCGTGTTCGCCGACCCGCAGGTTCAGGCGACTGGAGCCGTCGTCCACGTCCAGCACCCCACCGCCGGCGACCTACCGCTCGTCCGCTGGCCGTTCGAGCTCGACGCCACGCCCGCCGAGCTCCAGCGGCCGCCGCCGCTGCTGGGCGAGCACACCGACCAGCTGCTGCGCGAGCTGGGCCTGGACGACGCCGAGATCGCGCAGTTGCGCGACCGGGGGGCCGTCTGACTACGCGCCCTCTGTCCCGAAGCCGCGGACACGCCAGCTAATGGATCTCTGAGCCTCCTGTGATGTTGATCGCCTGGCCGGTCATGTAGTCGCTTTCGCTCGAAGCCAGGAAGGCGACGAGGTTCGCCACGTCGTCCGGCTGCTCGATGCGCCCGAGCGGGATCTCCGCGACCGCCCGCGCCTTCGTCGAGCCGAGCGGTGCACCCGTGCGGCGGTGCATCTCGCGGTCGATCTGGTCCCACATGGGTGTGTCGACCACGCCTGGGCAGTAGCAGTTGACGTTGATCTTGTGCGGGGCAAGCTCGAACGCGAGTGCGCGGGTGAAGCCGATCACGCCGTGCTTGGTGGTCGCGTAGGCGCCGATCGGGGTGAGGCGCGACGGCGTCTTCCCGGCGCGCGACGCGGCGTTCAGGATCTTCCCGCCCTGGCCGCGTGCGATCATCTGCGGCGCGATCGCCCTGGCGCAGAGCCAATAGCTCTTCAGGTTTACGTCGAAGAGCGTGTCCCACTGCTCCTCGCTCATCTCGAGCATCGGGACGACGATCTGGATGCCGGCGTTGTTGACGAGGATATCCACCTGGCCGAATTCGGCGAGCGCGCGCTCGGCCATGGCGTCGACGTCGGCGGCGTCGGTGACGTCGGTCTTGATCGCGATCGCGCGGCGGCCGAGCCGCCGCGCTTCTCCGGCCACCTCCTCGGCCGTCGCACGGTCGAGGTCGACCACGGCGACGTCGGCGCCCTCGCGGGCAAGGCGCAGCGCTATCGCGCGGCCTATCCCGCGGCCGGCGCCGGTGACGAGGGCGACTTTGCCGGTCAGGTCATACATGACGGCATCCTCACCCCGGCCCTATCGCAGCGGCGGAGGGGACCGTGGTCGCCAGCTTCTTGCGGAGGAAGTCGAGCGCGGCGAGGGCGGCGCGCGCCTTCAACTGTGGGGCCGTCGAGCCGAAGATGCTGCCCTCCTCGGCGCTGACGTCGCCCCGGATGTCGGCGGCGATGTAGAGCGAGCCGGGGTTCTGGCGGGTCGTTCCGGCGGCGCCGGTCGTCCCGGTCACGGCCAGGCCGACGTCGCACCTCAGCTCGGCGCGGATCGCCCGCGCCATCGCCCTGGCCGTCTCGAGCGACGACGCTCCGTGCTCGTCCACCACCTTCGCGTCCACGCCCACCTGCTTGAGCCGCTCGGCCGAGTACGGGACGACGGCGCCGGCGAAAACCTCGGCGGCGCCGGCCGCGTCCGTGAGCTGGCTCGCGATCAACCCGGCGGTGTTGTACTCCATCACGCCCAGCT
Source organism: Chloroflexota bacterium (assembly GCA_035651675.1). Taxonomy (GTDB): domain Bacteria; phylum Chloroflexota; class UBA6077; order FW602-bin22; family FW602-bin22; genus DASRFH01. The sequence goes on from DASRFH010000131.1 coordinate 96,613, forward strand.
TCCAGCCGCGCTCCTTCAGCAGTCGCTCGCAGACCGTGACGAGCGTGTCGTCGTCGGTGGCGTAGATCGCGTCGCCGAGGATCTCGCGCAGCCGCCCCTCGGTGGGCGCCATGAGCGCCTCGGCCTCGGCGACCGAGCCTGCCTTGGCCGAGACGCGGACGTAGATGCCGTCGGTCTTGGCGTAGGTCGCCACGGTCGGGTTGGTCTGGTGGATGAGCTCGTCGATCATCTCCTCGACCTGCGACTCGCCGATGCCGAGCACCTTGTGGATCCGCGTGTGGATGACGCCGGCGCCGAGCCGATGCACAATCTTCGGCTCGGCCTCCTCCTTCCACATCCGGTACATCTCGTGCGGAACACCCGGCATCGCCACGATGATGTGGTTGTCCTTCTCGACGAACCAACCGGGCGCGGTGCCGAGCGGGTTCGGCAGCGAGGTCGCCGACGGGATGAGGGTGGCCTGCTTGACGTTGCGCTCGGGCATCACGCGGCCACGGCGCTCCCAGTATGCCCGCAGCTCTTTCTCGAGCTCCGGCTCGACCTCCATCCTTTCGCCGAGCAGCTCGGCGATCGATTCGCGGGTGGCGTCGTCCTCGGTCGGCCCGATGCCGCCGGTCATAATGATGAGGTCGGAACGCTGCCAGGCCGTCTTGAGCAGCCCCACGACCCGGCCCTGGTTATCGCCCACCTGCGAGACGTAGTACACGTCGATGCCGAGGGGGGCGAGCTGTTGAGCCAGCCAGGCGGCGTTGGTGTCGACGATGTGACCGAGCAGCAGCTCGGTACCGCAGGAGATAATCTCAGCCTTCATAGGCGACATCGTATCTGACCGATGGAGGCACGGATGCTGTACCGCAACCTAGGCCGCACCGGGATGAAGGTCTCGGCCTTCTGCCTCGGCACGAACACGTTCGGCCGCACGACCGACCAGGCGCAGTCGGACGCGGTGCTCGACGCCTTCTTCGAGCAGGGCGGCAATTTCGTCGACACGTCCGACTCCTACAGCCGGGGCCAGTCCGAGACCATCCTCGGCAACTGGATCAAGGCGCGCGGCAACCGCGCCGACGTGATCGTCGCGACGAAGGTGTGCAGCCCGATGGGCGACGGACCGAACGACCGCGGGCTTTCGCGGCTTCACATAATGGCCGGCGTCGAGGCGTCGCTCCGCCGACTGCAGACCGACTACATCGATCTCTACCAGGCGCACCGCGACGACCCCGACACGCCGCTCGACGAGACGCTTCGCGCGTTCGACGACCTGGTCCGCCAGGGCAAGGTGCGGTACGTGGCCTGCTCGAACTACCGATCCTGGCGCTTGATGGAGGCGCTCTGGGTGAGCGACAAACACAACCTGGCGCGGTTCGAGTGCCTCCAGCCCAAGTACAACCTGATGTTCCGCGACGAGTACGAGCGCGAGCTCGAGGCGCTCTGCCGGGAGCAGCAGATCGGCGTGATCACCTACTCATCGCTCGGCTCCGGCTTCTTCTCCGGCAAATACCGCCCCGGCCAGCCGCTCCCCGGCACGGTCCGCGCGACCGGTGTCGAGCGCGACTACATGAACGACCGCGGGTGGCGGATCCTCGGCGCGGTCGACGACGTGGCGAAGGGCCGGGGCGCCACGCCGTCGCAGGTTGCGCTCGCGTGGATCGTGCGGCGCCCGGGCATCACCGCGCCGATCGCGAGCGCGACGTCGCCGGAGCAGATCCGCGAACTCCTCGGCAGCGTCGAGCTCGACCTGTCGGACGAGGAGCTCGCGAAGCTCGCCGAAGCGAGCGCCTGGTCGTAGGGACATAATCTCCGGGACGGCGCGTCTCGACGTACTTGTCGAGCGGTCAGCTTTCAGCACTCCGCCCGGCCGGAGTAGGCGGAACGTTGACTGCCAGGTCGCCGACCGCTGAGGGCTGAGTCGAAAGGGAGAGGTTTATGGCGCGACCAGTCACCTTGTTCACCGGCCAGTGGGCCGACCTGCCGCTCGAGACGATGGCCCAGAAGGCGAAGAGCTGGGGTTACGATGGGCTCGAGCTGGCGTCCTGGGGCGATCACTTCGACGTCCTGCGCGCGGCCCAGGACCCCGGCTACGCCAAGGGGCAGCGTGACCTGTTGGCCAGGCACGGGCTCGGCGTCTGGGCGTTCTCGATCCACCTGGCCGGCCAGCTCGTCGGCGACGAGCCGCTCGACGAGCGCCACGCCGCGATCTACACCGGTCCCGCCGAGCACGCCGGCAACCCCGAGGCGATGCGCCAGTGGGCGACCGAGGTGTGCATAGCTGCGCCGCGCGCGGCGAGGAACCTCGGCGTCGACGTCGTCACCGGCTTCACTGGCTCGTCGATCTGGCACCTCTGGTTCCCGTTCCCACCGCAGCAGCCGGCGCAGATAGACGCAGGCTTCAAGAAGTTCGCCGAGCGTTGGAACCCGATCCTCGACGAGTTCGGACGCCATGGCGTGCGCTTCGCGCTCGAGGTGCACCCATCGGAGATCGCCTACGACTTCCACACCGCCCAGCGCGCGGTCGAGGCGGTCGGGGGCCGGAAGGAGTTCGGCTTCAACTTCGACCCCAGCCACCTGGTGTGGCAATTCGTGGACCCGGCGAGGTTCATCTACGCGTTCGCCGACCGCGTCTACCACGTGCACGTGAAGGACGCGAAGGTGACGCTCGACGGGCAGAGCTCCATCCTGTCGTCGCACATCAACTTCGGCGATCGCCGGCGCGGCTGGGACTTCGTCTCGCCGGGTCACGGCGACGTCCAGTTCGAGCCGATCATCCGGGCGTTGAACCGGATCGGCTACCAGGGCCCGCTGTCGGTCGAGTGGGAGGATTCGGGAATGGACCGGGAGCACGGCGCCGCGGAGGCGCTGCAATACGTCAGACGGCTGGACTTCCCCGCGTCGCAGATCGCGTTCGACGCGGCGTTCCAGAGGTAGGCGCGCTGTGAGCGATCAGAACGTTGGTTTCGTCACGATGGGCCAGGCCCGCGGGCCGGAGGGGGAGATCCCCACGATCGGCATTGGGATGCTCGGCTACGCGTTCATGGGCAAGGCCCATACCAACGCCTACAAGAAGATGCCGTACATCTTCTGGCCGCCGCCGGCGATCCCGCGGTTGGTCGCCATCGCCGGCCGTAACCAGTCGGCGACCCAGGAGGCCGCGCGCCGCTATGGCTACGAGAAGGTGTACGCCGACTGGCGCGACCTGATCAAGGACCCCGACGTTCAGCTCTTCGACAACGGCGGTCCGAACAACATGCACGCCGAGCCGTGCATCGCCGCGGCCGAGGCCGGCAAGCACATCATCTGCGAGAAGCCGCTGGGCCGCACCGCCGCGGAGTCGAAGCAGATGCTCGACGCCGTGACGAAGGCCGGCGTCAAGCACGCCGCTTCGTTCAACTACCGCTTCGTGCCGGCCATCCGCCTCGCCCGCGACCTGATCCAGCAGGGCAAGCTCGGCCGCATCTTCCACTTCCGCGCCCAGTACCTGCAAGAGTGGATCACCGACCCCAACTTTCCGGCCGTCTGGCGGCTCAAGAAGGACGTGGCGGGCTCGGGCGTGCTCGGCGACCTCGGCGCCCACATCATCGACCTCGCGCGCTACCTGGTCGGCGAACCCGTCGCCATCAACGGGCTCACGAAGACGTTCATCGGCGAGCGGCCGTCGGCCGACGACCCGACCAGGCGAGAGAAGGTGGACGTCGACGACGCGTTCGTCGCGCTGGTCGAGTTCGAGGGCGGTGCAATCGGCACGCTGGAGGCCTCGCGTTTCGCGCGGGGGCGGAAGAACGCCAACCGGTGGGAGATCAACGGCGAGAAGGGCTCGATCGCCTTCAACCTGGAGCGGTTGAACGAGCTCGAGGTCTACCTACCGGACGAGGCGGTTACCAAGGCCGCGACCGGCTTCACCAACGTGCTGGTCACCGAGAGCTACCACCCATTCTGGAGCGTGTGGTGGCCGCACGGGCACATCATCGGCTGGGAGCACTTGTTCGTCCACGAGCTGCACCACTTCATCGACGCGGTCGTGAACGACAAGGAAGTCGGACCGCACGCGGCGACGTTCGAGGATGGCTACCGCGCGGCGGTCATCTGCGACGCGGTGCTGCAGAGCGCGGCTAACGGCGGCGCGCGGGTCGAGATTCGGTACTGAGCCGACGAGTCTTCAAGCGGGCCCTCTCCCGGAGAGGGAGAGGGCGGCGAAGCGGTAGGCCGGGGCGCGGGCGAACAGCGTCAGCGCTCCGGCGACCACAAGCGCGCCGTTGATCAGGAGCGCGCTCGGCGCGCCGAGCGACGAGGCGAGCGCGCCCATTTCGAGATGGCCGAGCGGCGCCGACCCAAGCCCGAGCACCCAGATCCCGACCGCCCGACCCCGCTGCTCCTCCGGCACGGCCATCTGGATGAGCGTCTGCTCCAGCGCATCGAACGCGGCCGCGCAGGCGCCGACGACGACGAGGATCGCGACGGCCAGCGGGAGGCTGCGTGCGCCGGCGAGCGTCAGGATCGCCGCGCCGTACGTCAAGTAGGAGGCCGCCAGGATCGGCTCACGGCGCACGCGACTGGGCAACGCCGACAGGACGACGACCGCCAGCGTCCCGCCGATCGCGGCCGCCGCGTTCATGGCGCCCAGGCCCTCTGGCCCGGCGTCCAGGACGTCGACCGCGAACACCGGCACCGCGCTCATATACGAGAAGGCGAACACTTCGCAGGCGATCCCGGCGATCGAGAGCGTCCGAACCGCCGGCATCGCGACGACGAGCCGGATAGCGTCGGCCAGCGCGCGCCGGAACGGCGGGTGGACGACCCTGGCGTGCTCCGTCCGTTTCGGGAGCTTGATGGCCGCGAGCAGCGCCACGCCGACCAGGTAGATCACCGCGACCGCCAGGTAGCAGTTCGCAACGCCGAGCAGGGGGATTAGTAGCCCGCCGGCGAACGCGCCGACGGCGCCGAGCAGCCGCATCGCGAAGGCGTTTAGCGCGACGGCGTTCGCGCCGATCTCGCGGCCGACGGCGTCCAGCAGCAGCGCCTGGCGTGCTGGCGCGTCGAAGACCTGGACGCAGCCCGCCAGGAACGAGATCGCGACGACGTGCCAGAACGCGACCGCTCCCAGCCGAACGAGCAGGCCGAGCGCAAGCATCAGCGCCGCGGCGGTGCCACCGACCGCAAGGAGCTGCCGTCGCCGCTCGGCGCGGTCGGCGATCGTGCCGGCCGCGAGTCCGAAGAGCAGGGATGGGAGCATCCGCGCGGCGAAGACGATACCGACTGCGAACGGCGAGCCGGCGCCGGCTTCGAGCGCCAGCCACGCGGTCGCAACGCGCTCCATCCATTGGGCGCCGGCCGCCGCGAGCGTCGAGCACCAGAGCCAGCGGAAGGCGGGGAAGGCAAGCGGCGCTGTCAGCGGTCAGTCAGTTCTTCGAGACGCGTTGGCGCATGACCGACCGCAGCACGTCGTCGCGGCAGTCGCGGCAGAGCAGCACGTCGGCGGCGTCCTCCTCGTCCGCGGCCGAGAGTAGGCTATCGACCGAATCGGCACGACGCATCACGCAAAGGTTCGTGCAGTGGCGGTCGCCGTCGGTCGTCTCGACCGCGTGGCCCCGCTCCGACGGGACCTCGAGCACGTGGCCGAAGTTGTGGACGACCAGCCGTTTCAGCGCGCGGAGGCGCCGACGTTGGTCGGGGACCTCCTCACGGAGGCGGTGCACGGAGATCACCGCGGCTGTCCCGGGGAGCGCCGACGATAGCACGAATCGCGTCTCGGCGACGCCCTGGCGTGCCGGGTCGGCCAGGTCGCGGTCGAGCACGGCGACGTCGAAGTGCGGGTTGGCGCGCTGCCACGGCTCGTTCCGCACCAACTCCAGGAAGCGGGGAGCCACCACCTGGCCGAGCGCGCGGTCGTAGGCCGTGTCGATGTACCAGTGGGTGCCGGAGTACGGGTCGCCCGGCGGCATCGAGGGGATCACCCAAGTGCCGAACGGCCGAATCGCGGTCGGCCCGAGCAGCACGCCCGCCTTGAGGCAGATGTCGTAGATCGCCTTCAGCAGGTCCCGCACCGTCGACACGACCGTGCGCGCCTCGGCCTCGGTGACACCCTCGGCCCACATGATCGACACCGATTTCATCGCCGGCGCCACCGTCGCCGACGACCAGGGGCCGCGGCCTGCCCACGGGCCGCGACTCGCGTCCATCGCAGCCTCCCTGAGCGCGATTCTACCAGGGCGTCCAGCCCCAGGTTACCGGTCGAGCCGTTCGACCTCGAATCGCTCGGCACCCAGGTGGGCCGCGAATTCGGCGAGCGCTTCCTGTGCCTCCTCGACCTCGCACCGGTCGAGGGCTAGGCGCTTGACGCGCAGAACGTTGGCGGCGCGGTCGAATTTCAGGTCCGCCTTGCCGGCGATCTGACCGCGGACCAGCAGCGGCAGCACGTAGTAGCCGAAGGTGCGCTTGGGCTCGGGGGTGTAGATCTCGATGCGGTAACGGAACCCGAACAACCGCTCGGTTCGGTCGCGCTCCCACACCAGGTTGTCGAACGGGGAAAGCAGCGTCGGCCGGTGGCGCGGGGCGCGCAGCGGGCGTTCGAGCGCCGAGGGCATCGCGTAGCCTTTGTCGCGCCAGCCCTGGACGACGACCTCGACCACCTCGCCGGCCTCGACCAGCTCCCGCAGGGCGGTCCGCCAGTCGAGCGGGCCGTCGTGCTGCGCGTGCAGTCGGTAGTGGAGCGCGGCCTCCCGGCCTGTCGCAACGCCCATCGCCGCGATTGCGCGCTTCATCAAGTGGCGAGCCGATGCCGCGTCGCCGGGGTCACTGGTGTCGACGTCGGGCGGCACCACCCGCTCTGGTAGGTCATACAGCCGTGCGAAGCCGGCGGTCCGGTCAGCGCACATCAGGTAGCCCTGATCGAACAGGTCCTCGAGCACGATCTTGGCCGGCTTGAGGTCCCACCACTTGCCGCGCTTCTCGCGTGGGTCCTCGAACGCGGCCGAGCCGAGCGCGCCCTCTGCGCGGATGCGCGCCAGGACGTGCTCGTAGAGCGGCCTGTTGTCGTTGCGCTGGTGCGCCCACCACCGCCGCTCGCGGTCGCGCCGGTAGCGGCGCCGGAACTCGAAGTAGCGGTACTCGCTCATCGGCAGCCACGACTGCTCGTGGCCCCAGTACTCGAAGCCGCGGCGCTGGCGGTAAATCTGCCCGTGCAGCCGCTCTATCTGATAGGCGCCCAGCCGCGAGAACGGCACGATCCAGTGCGTTCGTTGGACGACGTTCACGGAGTCGAGCTGGATGTAGCCGAGGTGGTCGAGCAGCTCCACCGGCCGCCGCGCCGACCAACGCGCGCCGAAGCCCTGCGCCCGCAGCACCAGCGCGCGCGCCTCGGCGAGTGAGATAGAACGTGTGTTCAAGCTGGCCTATCGTACTAGACTGGACGGCGATGCGCGCGGTCGTCGTGTACCCGGGCAAGAACCGGTCGCCCGAGCTGACGGACGTTGCCGAGCCGTCGCCTGCGCCTGGCCAGCTTCGCGTCAAGGTGCTGCGGGTCGGCGTCTGCGGAACCGACCGCGAGATCCTCGCCGGCGGGCACGGTGCGCCCCCGCCGGGGCAGGAGCGGCTGGTCCTCGGCCACGAGTCGTTCGGGCAGGTCGAGGACGTCGCGGGGCACGCCGACGGCTGGAGCCCTGGCGACTACGTCGTCGCGACGGTCCGACGCGGCTGCGGCGCGTGCGCGCACTGCGCCGCGAACATGTCCGACTTCTGCACGACCGGTGGGTTCGTCGAGCGCGGCATCCTGGGCATGGACGGGTTCCTGGCGGAGCGGTACGTCGAGGAGCCGCGCTACCTGGTGCGCGTACCGCCCGAGCTGCGCGAGGTCGGCGTGCTGCTGGAGCCGCTCTCGGTCGTCGAGAAGGCGGCGCAGCAAGCGCTGGCCAGCCAGGTGCGCGTGCCGGGCAAGCCCACCGCCTCGCTGGAGCCGTGGCAGGCCGGTCCGCCGGGCTGGCAGCCAGAGCGCGTGCTCGTGCTCGGCGCGGGACCGATCGGCATCCTCGGGGCGCTCGTGCTGAAGCTCGCCGGCGCCGGCGAGGTGCTCGCGGTCGAGCGGACCGAGCGGCCGGCGAAGCGCGATCTGCTGGCCACCGCCGGCATCGGCTACAAGGCGACGGGCGGGGGACCACTGCGCGACGTGCTGGCCGGGGAGCAGTTCGATCTGATCCTCGAGGCGACGGGCTCGAGCCAGTCGGTCGTCGACGCGCTTCCCTTGCTGGCCGCGAACAGCGTGTGCTGCCTCACCGGCGTTTTCCCTGGCAGCGCTGGCGAGCGCTCGGTCCCGCTCGACGAGCTGCTGCGCGAGATGCTCTACCGGAACAAGTCGATCGTCACAACCGTCAACTCGAACCGCAGCTACTTCGAGCGCGGGGTCCAGTCGATGGTCGAGATCGAGCGGCGCTGGCCTGGCCTGCTGGCGCGCCTCATCACGCGGCGGATGCCGATGGAGCGCTACGCAGAGGCGGTCGAGCCCGAACGCGACGGCGTCAAGACGGTCGTCGAGGTCGGGCGCTAAGCGCGACGGAGCGCGGAGCCGGATGCGTTGGCGTGGCAGCGGGCCGCTTCGGTCTGGACGCGCGGGAAGAACCCTCACCCGGTCCCCGGCCATTCTCCTGCCGCGAAGGGGGAGCTTTCCGGGTGACGTTCGGCTCCCCCTGGCGGAGCGCACGGCGAGCGCCGCTTGGCCTGGGCCGCGACCTCGGCCACCACTTCACCAGGAGCGGCAAGATGATGGCGAACGACACGACCGTCGCGACGATCGCGACGAGGTTTTCGTCCGGCGGCGCCACGGCTCAGCACTGTACCAAACGCTGATAACCTGCGGCTATGAAGTTCTGCCCAAAGTGCGGTAAGCCACTCGTCACGCGGCACGAAGGTGGGCGGGACCGGCTCGCGTGTCCCGACTCCGAGTGCAGGTACATCTTCTTCGGGGACTTCTCGATAGGCGTTGGCGGCGTCGTGATCCGCGATGGCAAGGTGCTCTTGATCCGGCGAGGCCACGAACCCGGTCGTGGCTGGTGGCAGCTCCCGGGCGGCTACGCCGAGGCCGACGAGCCGGTCGTCGCGGCAGTCGAGCGCGAGGTGCTCGAGGAGGCCGGGATTCGAGCGAAGGTCGTCGAGGTGCTCGGCTTCCGGCACTCAGTCGGCGGCGGCGGCTCGATCGGCGGACCGAGCACGAACGTCTACATCGGCTTCCGGCTCGAGCCGAACGTGGAGGACGAGCCGTGCTGCGATGAGGATGAGATCACCGGCACGCAATACTGGCCGATCGACGAAGCGCTCGCTCACGAGCGGGTGCAGAACCTCACCAAGTGGCTGGTCACGGCAGCCCTGAAGGGAGGGCGTGGGTTGGTCCACCAAGAGCGACCGGTGGATCCGAGCCGCCCGCCATGGATGCTGTTCACGGTGCCGCATTGAGCATCGACGCGAAGCGCGCCCGGCTACTCGAGATCATCAAGCAGCGCTCGCTCCGGTTCGGCGACTTCGTCCTCCGTTCGGGCAAGCGCTCCAATTTCTTCCTCGACGGCAAGGGCACGACGCTCTCGGCCGAGGGCGCCGCGCTCGTCGGCGAGGTCGTGTTCGACGCGATCCGCGACCTCGACGTCGACGCGGTCGGCGGGTTGACGCTCGGCGCTGACCCGATCGCGACCGCCGTGTCGGTCGAGAGCTGGCGGCAGGGCAAGCCGATCGACGCGTTCGTCGTCCGCAAGGAGACGAAAGACCACGGCATGGGCGACCTCATCGCGGGGACGCTGAAGCCGGCTTCGCGCGTCGCGATCGTCGAGGACACCGTCACGACCGGCTCGGCCATCCAGGCCGCGATCGACGCCGTGCGCGCGGCCGGTCACACGATCGTGAAGGTCATCGCGATCGTCGACCGTCAGGCGGGCGCGTCGGAGCGGTTCGCCAGCCAGGGACTCGACTACGGCTGGATCTTCACGCTCGAAGACCTCGGGGTGCAGCAGACGCTCGACGACTTCCCCCGGGAATTCGCCGAGGAGCAGCGGCGGAACGCCGAGGAGCTCAAGGCGCTGAGGCTGCCCACGGACGTCGAGCCGCCAACGACCTTCCGGCCGTGAAGGGCGAGCTCGCCTACGCCGGCGTCGAGCGGCTCGGCGATTTGCTCGCCCGCCGCGAGGTCTCGGCTGTCGACGTCGCGGAGGGGTTCCTCGAACGGCTGGAACGGCTGGGACCACGGCTGAACGCCGTCGCCGCGCTCATGCCTGACCGCGCGCTCGCCGAGGCTCGCCGCGCCGATGCCGAGCTGGCCGCGGGTCAGTCCCGCGGGCCGCTGCACGGCATCCCTTACGGCGCGAAAGACCTGCTGGCGGCGCGCGGCGCGCCGACGACCTGGGGCGCCCCGCCCTTGCGCGACCAGGTGTTCGACTTCGACGCGGCGGTGGTCGAGCGGCTTGGCATGGCGGGCGCGGTGTTGGTCGCCAAGCTCGGCATGGTCGAGCTGGCCGGCGGTGGTGGGTACAAGTTCCCGGACGCTTCGCTCCAGGGTCCCGGGAAGACGCCTTGGAGCCTCGACCACTGGTCCGGCGGCTCCTCCAGCGGCTCGGGGTCGGCAGTCGCGGCTGGCCTCGTTCCGTACGCGATCGGCTCGGAGACATCCGGGTCGATCGTGACGCCGTGTGCCTATTGCGGCGTGACCGGGCTGCGCCCGACGTACGGCGCCGTGTCCCGCCGCGGTGCGATGCCGCTCGCCTGGACGCTGGACAAGCTGGGACCGATGGCGCGCTCGGCCGAGGACTGCGCGCTCGTGTTCGCGGCGATGGCCGGCGTCGATCCGGGGGATCCGACGACGCGCCCACTGCCGACCGCGCGGGAGCTGCCGAAGCGGATCCGGGTGGGGTTCGCGCCGGCCGACTTCGAGGAGCTCGCCGCCGAGGGTGCGCGAACGGCGTTCGCTCAGGCGCTCCGCGACGTCCGAGATCTGGACGTCGAGCTGGTCGAATCGGGTGGGCTGCCGCGCGAGCTGCCGTACCGCGCCTGCGTGCAGACGGTTGTGAGCGCGGAGGCGGCCTCGATCTTCGGCGACTTCGTGGAGAGCGGGCAGGTGGACGGTCTGCGGGACGCGCGCCAGATCGCCGGCCTGAAGGCCGGACTGAATGTGACCGCGCGGGCCTACCTCGACGCGATGCGGGCCAGAAGCCTTATCCAGGCGGCGTTCGCGCGCATCTTCGAGCGAGTCGACGTGCTCCTTTGTCCCGCTCGGTCGCGGGGCGCGACCCGGCTCGACGAGCCGACCGGCGCGCTGGCGGTCGACCGACCGAACGGCGAGCCGCGGCCCGAGCACCAGGCGATCATTCCGGCCAGCAATCTCGCCGGCCTCCCAGCGCTGGCGTTCCCGTGCGGCTTCGACACCGCCGGGCTGCCGCTCGGGCTGCAGGTGGTCGGTCGTCCGTTCGACGAGCCGATCCTCTTCGAGCTCGGCAGGCGCTTCCAGGCTGCGACCGACTGGCACCGGCGCGTGCCGCCGGGCTTCGAATGAGCCAGAGGGACCCTCGCTCCCATCCTCAGCCGCGGGGAGAGGAAGCGAGACGCGCGCGGAGCATCGACGAGTTCGCGGTCGGCGACCGTGTCTCGGTCCGCCGCGTCTTCGACGACGCTGCCGTGCGCGCGTTCGCCGAGCTTTCCGGCGACTTCAACGAGCTGCACGTGGACGACGAGTACGCACGCCGCTCCCGCTTCGGCCGCCGGGTCGTCCACGGCATGCTGAGCGCCTCGCTGTTCACCCGGCTGATCGGGATGGAGCTGCCGGGCCGCGGCACGATCTACTTGAGCCAGCAGCTCCGCTTCACCGCGCCCGTCTACGTCGGCGACGAGGTTGAGGCGGTCGTCGAGGTGACGGCGATCGATCGCGACCGGCGACGGATGACGCTCGCGACCACCGTGACGCGTGCGGACGGGCAGACGGCCGTCACGGGCGAGGCTTTGGTGCTGGTCGAAGGGGAACCCGGCTAACATAGCGCGCCGCCCCACGCCAGCCGCGGAGGGCCTCCGATCCCCGAGCCAGACAGCGGCGCCGAAACGATCCCCGTCACCCTCGACGCGGTGCGCACCGCGCTCGCGATGCGGGACGCCGCGGTCCTCCGCGCGTGGGCGTCGCAGCACCCGATTGCCCTGTCGCAGGCGCTCTCCGAGCTCGACGAGAACGAGACGGTCGTCGCCACCGAGCTGCTAGGCGACGAGCTCACCGCCGACGTGGTGACGGAGCTCGACCCAGGCGAGGCGGCCGAGGTGCTCGAGCGGCTCGACCCGGCCGACGCCGCCGACGTCCTCGAGGAGATGGCGCCGGACGACGCGGCGGACGTCGCCGAAGAGCTCGACGAGGCCGAGTCGGTGCTCGGCGAGATGGCGCACCCCGAGGCCGCCGAGCTGCGGGAGCTGATGGCCTACCCGCCCGACACCGCCGGTGGCCTCATGACGCCCGAGTTTGTGGCGGTCCGGCCGACGCTCACCATCGCCGAGGCGGTCGCCGAGATCAGGCGGGTCGCCGACGAAGCCGAGACCGTCTACTACGTGTACGTCACCGACGCGGACCGTCGGCTGGTCGGCGTGCTCTCGCTGCGCGACCTGTTGCTGGGGCGGTCCGCGCAGCCGGTCACCGCGGTCATGTCGCCCGACGTCGCCAGCGTCTTGGTCACCGACGACCAGGAGAAGGTCGCGCGGGTCTTCCGCGAACGCCGGTACATGGCGCTGCCCGTGGTCGACGACCAGAAGCGGATGCTCGGGATCATCACGATCGACGACGTCAGCGAGGTCGTCGAGGAGGAGACGACCGAGGACATCGAGCGGCTTGGCGGCTCGCAGCCGCTCGACGAGCCCTACCTGCGCGCCGGCGTCCTCGCGATCGTCCGAAAGCGAGTCGTCTGGCTGCTGCTCCTGTTCGTAGCCGAGGCGTACACCGGGACGGTGCTGCGCTACTTCGAGGACGAGCTCCAGGCTGTCGTGGCGCTCGCGTTCTTCGTGCCGCTCCTGATCGGCACCGGCGGGAACGTCGGCTCGCAGACCGTCACGACGATCATCCGGTCGATGGGCGTCGGCGACGTCGTGTGGCGCGACCTCGGCCGTGTGCTGTTCAAGGAGGTGCGGATCAGCTTCCTGCTCGGGGCAGTTATGGCGGTCGCGACGCTGATCCGGGCCGAGATCCTTGGGGTGGGCGTGCAGATCGGCAGCGTCGTGGCGGTGAGCGCCGCGTTCATCGTGTTGTGGGCAGGGCTGGTCGCCGCGGCTCTGCCGCTGACGCTGCGGAGGCTCGGCGTGGACCCGGCGGTCGTGTCGGCGCCGATGATCACCACCCTGGTGGACGGGACCGGGCTCTTCATCTATTTCGAGATCGCGCGGTATCTTCTTCACCTGAGGTAACGTGCTCGAAGGCCAGAAGCGCGTCCGCTTCGACCCGCAGCTCGCCGGCCGGAAGGTCGAGCACGGGCGCCTGCCGGGCGACACGGTCGTCAGGATCGAGCGCACCGGCGCCTTCCGGCGGCGCGGCCAGAACGTCTTGATCGCGACCGACGAGGCGCACGACCCGCGAGCCGGCCTCGACCGCGTCGTGACGAAGGTGAAGCGCGCGCTGATCGGCGCGCCGGTCGCGACGCACGAGGCCCACCACGAGCGGCTCAGCAAGGTCAAGGCGCTCGCCGTGCTTTCGTCCGACGCGCTGTCGTCGTCGGCGTACGCGACCGAGCAAATCGTCATCGTGCTCGTCACCGCCGGGGCGCTTGCGCTCAGCTACACCGCCCCGATCGCCGTCGCGATCACGGCGCTGCTCCTGATCGTCGGCGTCTCCTACCGCCAGACGATCAAGGCGTACCCGCGCGGTGGTGGCTCGTACATCGTCACGAAAGACAACCTCGGCGCGTTCCCGGCCCTCTGCGCTGGCGCCGCACTGATGACCGACTACGTTCTCACGGTCGCCGTGTCGATCTCGGCCGGCGTCGAGAACTTCGTATCGGCGGTTCCGGCCTTCGATCCGTTCGCGATCGAGATCGCGGTCGCCGTCGTCGCCCTCATGACGGTGGTGAACCTGCGCGGCGTCCGCGAGTCGGGCACGATCTTCGCCGCGCCGACCTACTTGTTCATCGGCACCGCCGGCCTGATGATCCTCGTCGGCCTGTGGCGCATCGTCGCCGGCGAGCCGCCCGCGCACGACGTCACCGGCGACCCGAGCGCCTACCCCGCCGAGGCGCCACTGACGTTCTTCCTCGTCCTCCAGGCGTTCGCGTCGGGCTGCGCCGCGCTCACCGGGGTTGAGGCGATCTCCGACGGCGTGCCGGCCTTCAAGCCGCCCGAATGGGTGAACGCTCGGGTCACGCTGACGTGGATGGTGGGCATCCTGGCGTTACTCTTCACAGGCATCAGCTTCCTGGCGATCCACTACCGGGTGCTGCCGCGGCCGGACGAGACGATCATCTCGCAGCTCAACCGCGCTGTGTACGGCTCGGACACGCCGCTCTACTACCTCTTCCAGATCGCGATCATGCTCATCCTGGCGTTGGCGGCCAACACGGCGTTCTCGGATTTCCCACGGTTGTGTTTCTTCCTCGCGCGCGACCGCTTCCTGCCGACCCAGTTCTCGTTCCAGGGCGATCGGCTCGCGTTCTCGACCGGGATCATGGTCCTCGGCGTCCTGGCTGGCGTTCTGCTCGTCTGGTTCGAGGCGCGCACCGAAGCGTTGATCCCGCTGTACGCGGTCGGCGTGTTCGTCTCGTTCACGCTCAGCCAGGCGAGCATGGTCGTGCGCTGGTGGCGGCGGCGCGAGCCAGGCTGGCGCACCGGGATGCCGATCAACGCGCTCGGCGCGCTCACCACCGGGATCGTCGCGGTTGTGATCGCCTCCACGAAGTTCGTGCATGGGGCGTGGATCGTGATCGTGCTGATCCCGTTCATCATCGCCAATATGTGGGGCATCAACCGGCACTACCGGCGCGTGGCGACGCAGATGGAGCTGCCGACCGACGCGCCGCCGGTCGTGCCGCTGCCGGACGCGCCGATCATCGTTCCTGTCCCGGGGCTCAACCGCGCCGTCGCGCGCACGATGTCGATCGTCGGCGGCATGTCGCGCAACGTCGTCGCCGTCCACGTGACCGACAGCCGCGAGCGGGCGAAGGAGATCCGGGCGCAGTGGGAGCGCGAAGTCCCGGGCGTCGCGCTCGTCACGCTGGAGTCGCCCTATCGCGAGATCGTCGATCCGCTGCTCGCGTACCTCGACGCCGTGCAGGAGCAGGTCGGCCGCGAGGTACCGATCGTCGTCGTGCTCTCGGAGTTCGTCCCCCGGCACCTCTACGAGTTCCCGCTGCACAACCAGACCGCGCTTGGACTGAAGGCGCGGCTCTTCTTCCGGCCGAACACGATCGTGATGGACGTGCCGTACCACCTCGACAAGTAGGGAGGTCGCATGCCGAAGAACGTCGTCATCATCGCGGCGCTCGATACGAAGGGTGACGAGGCGCGGCTGATCCGCGACTACGTCAGCGCGCAGGGCCACACGCCGGTCGTCGTGGACGTCGGCGTGCTCGGAGAGCCGCGGATCGCGCCGGACGTCCCGAGCGCCGAGGTCGCCGAGGCCGGCGGCGCGCGGTTGGAGGCCCTGCGCCGCGGCCAGGAGAAATCCGCGGCGATGGAGGCGATGACGAACGGTGCCGCGGTCGTGGCGGCGCGCCTCCGCGCCGCGGGCCGGCTGGACGGCGTCATCGGGATAGGCGGGTCCGCGGGCACGGCGATCGGCACGTCGGCCATGCGAGCGCTGCCGCTCGGCGTGCCGAAGCTCATGGTCTCGACGGTCGCCGCTGGCGACACCCGCGCCTACGTCGGCTCCAAAGACCTGACGATGATGTACTCGGTCGTCGACGTCGCGGGGATCAACCGCATCTCGGCGGCGATCCTCACCAACGCGGCCGGCGCGATCGTCGGGATGGTCGAGGCCGAGCCGCCGAAGGTCGAGAGCCGCCCGCTCATCGCCGCCTCGATGTTCGGCAACACGACGCCGCTGGTGGACCGCGCCCGCGGCGAGCTTGAACGGCGCGGTTACGAAGTGCTGGTCTTCCACGCGACGGGGACCGGCGGCCAGACGATGGAGTCGCTCATCGCCGACGGGTTCGTCGAGGGCGTGCTCGACGTGACGACGACGGAGTGGGCCGACGAGCTAGCCGGCGGCGTGATGACGGCCGGGCCGACGCGGCTGGAGGCGGCGGCGCGCCGGGGCGTGCCGGCGGTGGTCGCGCCGGGCTGCCTGGACATGGTGAACTTCTGGGGCGTCGAGACGGTTCCCGAGAAGTACCGGGACCGGAAGCTCTACAAGTGGAACCCGAACGTGACGCTCATGCGCACCACCCCGGAGGAGAACCGGCGGCTCGGCGAGATCATCGCCGAGAAGCTGAACGCGGCGACAGGGCCAGTCGCCGTGCTGCTGCCGCTCAGAGGCGTGAGCCAGCTCGACTCGGAGGGCAATCCCTTCTGGTGGCCCGAAGCGGACCAGGCGCTCTACGACGCGCTGAAGAGGAACCTGCGGTCGAGCATCGAGGTGGTCGAGCTCGACGCGAACGTCAACGATCCCGCCTTCGCCGACGCCGCGGTTGCGAAGCTGTTGGAGCTCATGCGCCAGCGGTCGTCCTGAGCGTAGCAAGAGGCCTCCGCTCGCGCGTGGTGCTGCGACTTATCGCTGGGGTTCTTTGGCCGCGCCCCCGGACGAAAGGATCTCGCTAGGCCCGCGGAAGCGCGTTGAGACCACTTCGCGGGTCGTCTCCATCACGAGCGAAACGTCGCGCGGACGATCGGGCGCGATCTCGGCTCGGCGGAACGGCGGGACACGCGTCGGGTCGTAGCCGTGGTGACGAGCTAGCATCCGACCCAGCTCGAGCCGCGAGAGCCGCTCGGGGCCGGCGAGGTGGAGGATGCGCGGCCCGCGGAGGCCGCAGGCCTCTAGGAGGCCGCACGCGAGGTCGTGCACTTCGGTCGGCGTGCGCCACTCGTCCTCGAAGAGCCGAGGCGCTCGTCCGTTCTTCAGCGGCTCGAGGACCAGCTTGGCGACGTTGTCGGAGACCGGGGCCAGGCCCCAGACGAGGGCGGTACGCGCCACCACGCCGCCCGCTGCCAGCACTTCGCGCTCGAGCTGTGCCTTCCAGACGCCGTAGGCGGTCAGCGGCCGCGGCTCGTCCGCTTCGCGGTACCAGCCGCGCGTGCCGTCGAACACCATGTCGCTCGACAGGAAGAGGAGCCGCGCGCCCACCAGGTTGGCGGCGGACATCACGTTGCGGGTCCAGCGCAAGTTCGGCTCGGCGCCGGCCGCCATGTCGTAGGCGGCGTGGACGACGACCTCGGGCCTGGCCGCCGAGAATGTCGCCTGGAGCGTCGCGACGTCGTCGAGGTCTACACGATGGGCGCGTGCACCGGCCGGCGGCTCGGTCGAGCGCCAGAGCGCGTGCACGTCCAGTTCCGTCGCGGCACGCTCGACGAGTCGACCGCCGACGTAGCCGCTTGCCCCGGTGATCATGAGGCCGCCCATCGTGTGCCCCACCAGCTGCGGGGTCTGTTCCAGGCGAGGACACCCCGCGGGTCGAAGAAGTGCAGTGTACCGCCCTCAAACGCCGCTTTTCCGGGTCCGGCACTAGCATTCGACGGATGGAGGTCATCCGGCGCGTGTTCCGGCGGCGCGGCGAGACCGAGCTCGCCGCGCCGGCCTGGGTGGTGGACGAGCCGCCGGCGCGCGAAGGCCCGCTCACCCGCTATTTCGGAGCCGCGAGCCGCCGGCTCCGTACGACCCCGGCGCTCGCGCCGTTCAGCCGGCTCACGATCGGACTCACCTACGAAGGTGCGGCGCTGAAGCTGCTCGTGACTGAGGGACGCCGGATCGTGTCCTGGGAGCGGATCCCCTTCGATCCTCGCATCGTGAACGGCACGCTGATCGCCGAGCCCTACAACCTCGGCCGCCTGCTGCGCGACGCGCTGGCCCGCCGCGGCTTGCCGAAGAACCGGATCCATTGCGCGCTGCCAGCCGCCGGCGCGCTGTCGCGGGTCGTCGAAGTACCGAAGCTCGGCGCGCGGGCTCGACGCCAGAGCGTCGTCGCCGAGGCGATGCGCGCGCTGGGCATCTCGCCGGGCCGCCACTACGTCTACTGGCAGAGCGTCGACGAGACGCTCGACAGTCACGTGGTGTTCGTCCTCGCCGTTCCGCGCGACGCCATGCGCTCGCTGATCGAAACCATGCGCGCGGCCGAAATCAGGCCGCGGTCGGTCGACGTGACGCCCCTCGCGCTGGCACGCGCGGTTGGCCAGCCCGACGAGATCGTCGTCGAGCTCGACCCGACTGGCGTCGACCTGATCGTCGTGCTCGACGACGTCCCACTCGTCATGCGCTCGGTCGTATGGGGCGAGCGGGCGCTGACGTTGGAGGAGGCGCAGGAGGCGGCGCTGGAGCTGCTGTTGAACGAGCTACGGGGCTACGAGGACGTCTACGTCGGCTCGCGGATCGAGCGCACGGTGCCGATCTACCTGGCCGGCGACATGGGCACTGGCCTGCGACTGTCCGACCGTATCCGGACTGCGACCGGCCACCCGATCGGTCGGCTCGCGCCGCTCGTCGACTACCCCGAGGATTTTCCGATCGCGGAGTACCTCGCCAACGTCGGGCTGATCCTAAAGGAGGAATGAGGGGAGCGCGGCGGGGCAAGGGCGCCGACGACGAGGGGCGCCGACTGGGACGTGCGGCCGAGGGCCGCCACCGGTCCTGCTGCCTCTCGCTCCCCGCTGGCGCTATCGCTGCCTGGGTCGCCTACTCCGCCTCGGCGACGATCTGCTCCAGGGCGGCGATCCGCTGCTGGCGGAGCTGCTGCTTCAGCACCTCGATCTCCGGCGAGGGTGGTGCGACCGCCTGGCCCACTTTCTCCAACAGCTCCTGGATGTCGAACGGCTTGGTGAGGTAGTCGAAGCAGCCGCGGTACCACCCGCGGAGCTGGTCGTCGGGTGCCACTCTGGCGGTCAGGAAGAGGATCGGGATCTTCGCGGTCCGCTCGTGCGAGAGGAGATGGTCGGATGTCTCCCAACCGTCCATGTCCGGCATTAGGATGTCGAGCACGATCAGGTCGGGCGGGTCGGCGACTGCCATCGCGATGGCGTCGCGCCCGTTGCGCGCGATCGAGACGCGGTAGCCGGCGTCGGCGAGCAGCATCTCGAGGAGCTCGGTGAGCGCGCGGTCGTCGTCGACGACAAGGATGCGCTTCGCGGTTTCCACCACTCTCCCCCGGTCTTCTCACGATGCGATCGGCAAACGCACGTAGAACGTCGACCCGACGCCGACCTCGCTGTCCACCCAGATCGACCCGTTCATGGCCTCGACCAGGCGCCGCGCAATATACAGCCCCAGGCCGATCCCCGCCTCGGAGCGGACCGTCCGGTCGGCGCGCTCGAAGCGGCCGAACAGCCGCGGCAAGTCCTCGCGCCGGATCCCCACGCCTCGGTCGCGAACGGCCAGCACGACCGAGTTGTCGTCCGGTCGCCCGTCCAGCTCGATGGCGCTCGGGGGATCCGAGTAACGGGCGGCGTTGTCCAGCAGATGAACCAGCACCTCGCGCAGCCCCACGCCGTCGGCGATGACGGGCGGCAGCTCGTCGGGGACCGCCGCCGTGACCCGCCGACCGTGACGCGCGACGATCTCCTGCACGGCCTCGACGACGACGGGGGCGAGCCGCAGTGGAGCCACGCGCACGCTTGCGCCGCTCTCCTCGATACGGGCGACCGCCAACAAGTTTTCAAGCAGCCGCTTCAAGCGGTCGGCGCCGGCCCGGCCGGCCCGGACGTACTCGAGGCGCCGCGGCTCGGACAGCGTCTCCCAGTTCCGCACCAGGGCGTCGAACGCCGTCTTGACTACCGTCATCGGCGTCCGCAGCTCGTGCGAGATCGTCGCCGCGAACTCGTCCTTGAGGCGGGCGAGCTCGGCGAGCTGCTGTGCGCGTGCGTGCTCGGCGGCGTAGAGGCGGGCGTTCTCGATCGCGATGCCGACCTGGTCCGCGATCGTTTGCAGCAGCTCGAGGTCGTCGATTCCGAAGCGATGCGGCGCGTACGACAAGGTCGAGAGCGTGCCGAGCGGTCGCCCGCGCGCGTGGATCGGCAGCACGGCCGCCGAGCGGATGCCTTCAGCCCGCAAGGTGCTCGTGCTGCGTCCGTCGGTCTGTACGTCGTCGACCACGAGTGGTGCGTCGCGCAGGACGACGCGACCGGCCAAGCCCTCGCCGAACCGCAGCACCCTCCGCTGGATGACGAAGTCCTCCGAAAGGCCGGTCGAGGCGACCAGCGTCAGGCTCCCACTGTCTGGATCGAGCTGGCGGATAATCGCCGCATCGACCCGCAGAGCTGGCGGAATCGCGTCGACCGCGGCTCGCAGGACGGCCGTCGGGTCGAGCGATTGGTTGATCGCGCGAGCGATCTGGCTGACGGCCTGCAAGGCGCGACGTTCGGGCAGCGGCCTGGCCGTCGATCCGCCGCCCGTCCGAAGCCTCGGGGCGGGTGTCCGACGATCGGTCAAGACGACCGAGTATACCCGCGTTGACGCCCCGGCACGCCGTCCCTATAGTGCGGACAGATGGGTAGCCCCGCCGGCGAGCGCGTCGGCATCTCGCCGGCGGACCGGATGCTCGCGCTTGGCGAGGCGCTGCGGCCGAAGCAGTGGATCAAGAACGGGGTGCTGTTCGCCGGTCTGATCTTCGCGCTACGGCTCTCCGACCAGAGGGCGGTCTTGCAGGCCGCGTGGGCGTTCGTCGTCTTCTGCGCGATATCGAGCGCGGGCTACATGTTCAACGACCTCGCCGACGTCGAGCAGGATCGCCGCCACCCACGCAAACGGCTGCGCCCGCTCGCGTCCGGCCGCCTGCACCGCGGGCACGTGATCGGGATGGGCGTGGGGCTGCTCGTGGTAGGGCTCGGCGGCTCCGCGCTGCTGGGCTTCCGCTTCTTCCTGCTGACGCTCGGCTACGCGGCGTTGAACTTCGCCTACAACGCGGGGCTGAAGCACACCGTGCTGGTGGACGTCTTCGCGCTCGCCAGCTTCTTCGTGCTCCGGATGATCGCCGGAGCGGTCGCGATCGACGTCCCCATCTCGCCGTGGCTCTACATCTGCACGATCCTCGCCGCGCTCTTCCTGGGGCTCGCGAAGAGGCGACACGAGCTGATCTTGCTCGGCGACGACGCGTCGAGCCACCGTCAGATCCTGAGCGAGTACTCATCCGCGCTGCTCGAACAGCTCATCACGATCGTCACGGCCAGCCTGGTCATGGCGTACTCGCTGTACACCTTCTCAGCCGAAAACCTGCCGCGCGACCATTCGATGATGGTGACGGTGCCGATCGTCCTGTTCGGCATCTTCCGGTACCTGTACCTGGTCCACCGCCGCGAAGGTGGCGGCGCGCCGGAGGAGCTGCTGCTCGGCGACCGGCCGCTGCTGGTGACGGTCGTCCTACTGGCGGCGACCTGGGTCGCGGTGCTGTACTTGTGGGCGCGGTAGATGTAAGATCGCGCCACCGCGGGCCGGGAGGGCTGCCTATCGGGGAATGACGCGCCGGGTTCCGGCTAGCAATGTCCTTTGAAGAGCGGCTTTTGCCGAAGAGTTCTGTTTTCAAAGCACGTTGGGAGGAAAGACCAGAGCATGGCTAGCGTCACCCTCGAGCACGTGACCAAGCGGTTCGGCGAGGTCACGGCGGTCAACGACATCAACATCAACGTCAACGACAAGGAGTTCCTGGTCCTGGTCGGCCCGTCGGGCTGCGGCAAGTCGACGACGCTGCGCCTGATCGCCGGGCTGGAGGAGCTCACGGCGGGGAATATCTACATCGGCGACCGCCTCGTCAACGACGTGGCGCCGAAGGACCGGGACATCGCGATGGTGTTCCAGTCGTACGCGCTGTACCCACACATGAGCGTCTACGACAACCTGGCGTTCGGGCTGAAGCTGCGCAAGACGCCGAAGAAGGAGATCGACCGCCGCGTCCACGAGGCGGCCGAGATCCTCGGCATCGGCACGCTGCTGAACCGCAAGCCGAAGCAGCTGTCCGGCGGCCAGCGCCAGCGCGTCGCGCTCGGTCGTGCGATCGTGCGCGAGCCGAAGGTGTTCTTGATGGACGAGCCGCTGTCGAACCTCGACGCCAAGCTGCGCGTCGCGACGCGCGCCGAGCTGATCAAGCTGCACCAGCGGCTGCAGACGACGGTCATCTACGTCACGCACGACCAGGTCGAGGCGATGACGATGGGCTCGCGCATCGCGGTGCTGCGCGACGGGGTGCTGCAGCAGCTCGACACGCCGCAGACGCTGTACGACCGGCCGGCGAACATGTTCGTGGCGGGCTTCATCGGCTCGCCGGCGATGAACTTCTTCGACGCCAAGATAACCGGCACGCCCGACGCGATGTACGTCGACGGCGGGTCGTTCAAGCTGCGGGTGCCCGCCGACAAGGCCGAGCGGCTGACCGGCTACATCGGCAAGGACGTCGTGTTCGGCATCCGGCCGGAGGACATCTTCGACCGGGCGAGCAACCCGAACGCGCCGGCCGAGTCGACCATGAAGGTCCAGGTGAACGTCGTCGAGCCGATGGGCTCGGAGCAGTTCGTCTACCTGTTGACGGGCGAGTCGGAGTTCGTGGCGCGGATGGACGCGCGGTCGCCGGTCAAGGCCGGGCAGCAGATGGACGTGCTGCTCGACCTGAGCCACATGCACACGTTCGACCGCCAGACCCAAGAAGCGATCGTCTAGAACGCCGGCCCGGTTGTGTCATCCCGAGGGGGGACGACGAGGGATCTCGGCCGCCGCGCCGTCCCCGGCAGCCCGGGGCGCCGGCACCCGGCGCGCCGGCCGCGGTTCCTCGCTCCGCTCGGAACGACAGCCGAGGCCGGCCCGGCGAATACCGGGCCGACGTTCTAGGGGGCACTCGCGCCCTTCCCCCTCTCCCACTCGCGGGAGAGGGGGACCTTCGTTGCCAGGGACAGCGTCCCTCGAACGCCGCGGACGGGGCTTCACACCCTGCCGGCCCCGCTCGACACGGCCTCGTTCGTGATCGGCGTGGGCGTGGCCGTGTAGATCTTGGTCGGCTGCTGGGAAACGGGCCGGATCGGGGCGGCGAGGCTGTGGGCGCAATAAGGGCAAGCGGCCCAGCCGACCTGGACCAGCTTGCCGCACGAGCTGCACGGCTCGCGCAGCGCCGCCCGGCACATCGGGCAGATGCGGAAGTCGACCTCGACCCGCGCCTGGCACCCAGGACAGATCGTGCGGCCGGCGATGTCGCGTGCGAGTGACTCCTCGGCGAGGCTCCGGGCGTAGATGTCGCTCAGCGTCTCCGGTGGTCTGAGGATCAGGTAAAGGACAAGACCCGGTACGTTGAACAGCAAGACCAGCAGCGTCGCGAGGATCTGGACGAGCACGTCACGGGTCCGCTTCTGGATGTCCCGGAACGTCCAGATGACCAGGCAGAACCAGAGTGCCGCCACGTAGGCGCCGATGAGCGCCATCGCGATTTGGATGATCGTCTCGATTTGCTGTGGCACCCCGCCCCCTCTTCGCTAACTAGCCAACGATGCGATCGTAACGCCCTCGCCGCCCTCGCGCTGTTGCGCCGGATTGAACGACTGGACAAGCGGGTGGTTGGCGAGGTGCTCGCGCACGACCTGGCGTAGCACGCCGGTGCCCTTCCCATGCACGATCCGTACGAAGGGAAGCCCCGCGAGGTACGCGTCGTTCAAGTACCTGTCGAGCTCAGGCGCGACCTGGTCCGCGCGCCAGCCGCGGATGTCGGTCTCGATCTGGGGGATGGGCCCAGCTGGCCGTGCGATGTCGTAGCCGCGCTCCTGCCGGTCGTGTTCGGAACGCGTCGCCGGCTCGAGGTCGGCCGTGCGGGCTCGGGTCTTGAACGCGCCCACCTGGACCTCGGCGTGGTCGCCGGTTAGCGCCGTGACCTGGCCGACCTGGCCAAGCTTGCGGTGGCGCACCCAGCTCCCGACTTGCAGCGGGGCGTTGGCCGGCTTCGGCGTTGGCTGCGGTCGGTGTGCCGCTACCTGCCGCTCGGCGGCCTTGACCTCGTCCATGAGCGGCCGGAGCGTCTCGCGGCCGACGGCGCCCCGCTCGATCCGGCGGGCGAGGTCGCGCATCCGCTCCCGCAGCTCGGCTAGCTCGGCCTCGGCCTCGCGATGAACGGCCTCCCGCGCGCTCGCCCGCTCGCGCTCCAGCTCGGCCAACCGGCTGCTGAGCTGCTTGGCGAGGTCGGCGACGCGCCGGTGCTCTTTCTCGGCGGCCCTGCGCGCCCGCTCGGCCCGCTCGCGTTCGGCCTGGATCTCCCCAAGCATCGACTCGACGCGCACCTCCTCCTCGGATAGCAGGGAACGCGCGGCATCGAGGATCTGCTGTGGCACTCCCAGCCGGCTCGCGATCGCCAGCGCGTTGCTGCGCCCCGGGGGGCCGATCGCGAGCCGGTAGGTGGGCGAGAGCGTCTCGACGTCGAACTCGACCGATGCGTTCGCGACGCCGGGGGTGGAGTGCGCGTACGCCTTCAACTCGGAGTAGTGGGTCGTGGCGATCGTTAGCGCGCCGCGGTGCAGCAGCTCGTCGAGGATGGCCCACGCGAGCGCTGACCCTTCGGTCGGATCGGTCCCGGCGCCGAGCTCGTCGAGCAGAACCAGCGACCGGTCGGTCGCCTGGCCGAGGATGTTCACGATCTGGCGCATGTGGGAGGAGAAGGTCGAGAGACTCTGCTCGATGCTTTGCTCGTCGCCGATGTCGGCGTGGACGGCGTCCACCACGCGGACGGCCGAGCCATCGTCGGCCGGGATCTGCAAGCCGGCCAGCGCCATCAACGTCAGCAGGCCAGCCGTCTTCAGCGCGACGGTCTTGCCTCCGGTGTTTGGCCCGGTGATGACGAGGATCGAGAAGTCGCCACCCAGGCGGATCGTCGTCGGCACGACACGCCCGGCCAGGAGCGGATGGCGCGCATTGATCAGCCTCAGCTCGGCTTCGGGTTCGGCGGCGCGGCCTTCGACGAGCCGAGGCTGGACGGCGTTCAGAGCGCCAGCGTAGCGGGCAGCGGCGAGCAGGAAGTCCAGGTCGGCCAGCCGCTCGAGCCCGAACAGGATGGCGTCCGCCTCTCGACCGATTCGGCTGGATAGCTCCTGCAGGATGCGCTCGACCTCGTGCTGCTCGGCGAGCTGGAGCTCGCGCCAGCGGTTGTTGAGCTCGACGGTGATTAGCGGCTCGACGAACAGCGTGGCACCGCTCGACGACTGGTCGTGGACGATCGATCGGAGCTTGTTGCGCGCCTCGGCCTTGATGGGGATGACGTAGCGGCCATCGCGGACGGTGATGATCCCGTCCTGGATCGCGTCGGCGTAGGCCGGCGAGCTCAGGATGCCGTTCAGCTTGTCGATAAGCCGGCTATGGGCCGTGCGCACCTCGGCACGCAGTCGGCCCAGCACCGGCGAGGCGGCGTCGACGACCTGGCCGCTGCCGTCGATCGCGCCGGCGATCGCGTCCTCGATCGAGCGCAGGTCAGCCAGCCCGTTCGCCAGCTCGGCGACGTGCTCGATCTGTTCCCGCACCGATAGGACCGCGCGGCGCAAGTTGCGCATCGCCTCCAGCGTTGACCCGACCTCGAGCAAGTCGCTCGCCTCGAGGCGACCGCCGAGGGCCGCGCGGCGGACCAGATCGCCGACATCGCGCGCGCCGCCGATGGTCACCTGCGGACGCAGGTCGAGGAGCCGGCGCGCCTCCTGCGTGAGGGTCTGGCGCCGCTCGGCCTCGACGAGGTCGGCGGTGGGACGGAGCGCGTGGACGCGCGCTTTGCCGAGGCTGAAGCTCGCGTGCGCGGCGAGGCGATCGAGGACCTTGGGGAACTCGAGGACGTCGAGGCTGCGGCTGTCCATTGTCGAAGTATAGGAACCGGCCCCGCGGCCAGCCGCCCCGGGGCACGCTTTGTGCCGGGCCGGGGCACGTGAACGCCCTCCAGGTTGCCAGGAACGCGATGCGCGAGTTTTCCGAGGACGACTGCTCGACGCTCGCGTCGGCAATCGCCTACTCGGCGTTCTTCTCCATCTTCCCACTCCTGCTCGCGGCGACGGCGATCCTCGGCTTCGTCATCACCGACCCGCAGACGCGCGACAGCATCATGTCCTCCGTCTACGCGAACATGCCGGCCAGCGGCGACTTCGTCAGTCAGACCTTGCAGGGGGTGATGGAGCACCGCGGGTCGGTCAGCGTGGTCGCGGCGCTCCTGCTGCTTGTCTCCGGGCGGGGTGTGTTCCAGTCGGTCGTGCACGCCCTGAACCGGGCATTCGAGACGCCGAAGGAGCGCGGGCTGGTCGGCGCGACTGTACTCGCGTTCGTACTGCTGTTCGGCGTCGGCTTGCTGCTCGTCCTTTCGATCCTCGTAACGGCAGTCGTCCAGGCGCTGGCCAGCGTGTCGGTGCTAGGGTTCGGGCCATACAAGGACACGATCGTGCTCACGCCGATCCAGGTCGTCCTCTCGCTGCTCGTGTCGTTGGCCATGTTCGAGCTGCTGTACTTCGCCGCGCCCAACACGGAGCAGACGTGGCGCGACGTCCTGCCGGGCGCGCTCGTCGCCGCCGTCCTCTTCGAGGTCGCGAAGCTGGTGTTCGTCTGGTACGTGAAGAGCTTTATGGGGACCGACAACGTCTACGGCGCGATCGGCGGTGTGATCGTGCTGCTGACGTGGTGCTACTTCTCGGCGATGATCCTGCTCGTCGGCGCCGAGGTGGCCTCCGAGTACACGAAGCTCAAACGGGCCGAGCAGCAGGCGCTGCGCACGCCGCGGCCGGCACCCGGCATCAAGGTGCCCCGGCACGAGCCCGTGCTGGCGCGCGCGGCCGCGATCGGCAGCACGCTGCTCGCCTTCGCGCTCGCGCTCGCCGCGGTGACGCGTCGGCGCCGGGCCGAAATGGCTTAGGCGAAGGCCGCGAGGATCCGATCCGGGCGGTTGGTGGCGATCGCGTCGACGCCGCGGTCGGCCAGCTCCACCGCCAGCGCCGGCTCGTCGACCGTCCACACGGAGATCGCGAGGCCCGCCTGGTGTGCTTGATCGACGACGTCGGGCGTCGCGAAACCGGCCTGGGGAAGCACCACGTCGGCCCAGGCGGCGTGCGCGACCGCCGGCGCGTCGACCAGGCGGGCGGCGAACAGGACGCCGGCTGAGATGGTCGGCGCGAGCTCCTTGGCCCGCCGAATGGCCTGGTGATCGAAGGAGATCAGGTTGGTTTGGTCGAGCATGCCGCGGGCCTGGATGAGGTCGACGACGCGCTCCGCGAGCCCCTCGTAGAAGACCGGGCCGTTCTTGAGCTCCACCGAAAGCGGTATGCGGCCCTGGCACCAATCGAGCAGCTCGTCGAGCGTCGGGACGCCGAGCGAGCGCAGCTCGTCGGCGGCGAGCGCGGCGACTGGGCCTGACCCGCCAGTCGTCCGGTCGAGCGTGTGGTCGTGGATAACCACCGGCCGGCCGTCGCGGCTGAGATGGACGTCGCACTCGACCATGTCCGCGCCCTGCTGAAGGGCGAGCTCGAACGAGGCGAGCGTGTTCTCGGGGGCGTACGCCGACGCACCGCGATGGCCCACGACGATCGGGCGGTTCGCGGGGCGGCGCGCGCGAAGGTCGAGCACAGGGCGCCTCCAGGTATGGCGCCCGATGCTAGCACGCTGCCGTACGATCATCGGACCTGCCATAATGTCCTGACTTCGCACAGGAACCAGCCCACTCGATGATCGCCATCGACTCCCTGTTGGTCGAGCTGAAGTCGCGGCGAGCCCAGCTCGAGATCCAGCTCCTCGGCCTTCGCAGGCGCAAGGGCGACGACGACGCCGAGATCGCGCGGCTCGGAGAGGAGCTGCGGGTGCTTGAACGGCGGATCGAGCGGATCGAGCGCGGTCCTTCCTCGGAGCACCTGGACGAGGTCTCGTCGGCAAGCCTGCAGACCAGCGCCGAGCTAGATCAGGTACGCACCCAGATCCTCGACACGCTGCGCGGGTTGGCCGAGCCGCTCCGTCTCTACGCGGAGCTCGCCGAGCGCCAGCGCCGGCTGAGCAGCCGCATCCGCGCCGCGACGGGCAAGGACAACAGCTACCAGGCGTACCTGGACACGGCGCTGATCCGCGTCAGCGACCTCGACCGCGAACTCGAGTCTGTGATCGAGCTCCTCAAACGGACCCGGCCGGTCGCGTAGCTAGCTCGCCGAGACGAGGCCCCTGACCTCGCTCTCGAACGATTCCTGATCGCACTGCTCGATCATCGCGTCGAGCTGCTCGCCGTCGATCGTCTCGACTTCGAGGAGGTGCTCCGAGATCTTGACCAGCGCGTTGTGACGCTCGGTCAAGATGCGGCGGGCGGTATCGTACGCCTCGGCGATGAGGCCGTTGCAGGCCTCGTCGATCTTGGCCGACAGCTCGTTGCTGACCAGCAGCGCCGTGCCGTCGTCGCGGCGGGTGAGGGAGATGACGCCCAGCTCGCTCATGCCGAACTCGCACACCATGCGGCGGGCGATGTTCGTCACCGACTCGATGTCCTGCTTCGCGCCAGTGGTGACGTCGCCGAAGATCAGCTCTTCCGCGACGCGGCCGCCGAGCTCGGACGCCATGCGCGCCATGAGCTGCTCCCGCGAGGTGAGGTAGGTGTCCTCGGTCGGCACCGTGACGGTGAGGCCGAGGGCTGGGCCGCGGCCGACCACGGTCACCTTATGGACCGGCTGCGCGTGCTTGAGTGAGCGCATAACGAGCGCGTGCCCGACTTCGTGGTACGCGATGATCTTCTTCTGGTAGTCGGAGATGACGCGGCTGCGCCGCTCCGGGCCGGCGACGACGCGCATCATGGCCTCGTCGAGGTCGTCGCCCATGATCACCTCGCGGCCGGAGCGACCAGCCAAGAGCGCGGCCTCGTTCATCACGTTCGCGAGATCGGCGCCTGAGAAGCCAACGGTCTGGCGAGCGAGCGTATCCAGGTTAACCGTCGTGTCGATGGGCTTCGAGCGGGCGTGGACGCCGATGATCTGGCGCCGCCCGGCCACGTCCGGCGTGTCGAGGGTGACGCGGCGGTCGAAGCGGCCCGGGCGCAGGAGGGCCGGGTCGAGGACGTCGGGCCGGTTCGTCGCGGCGATGACGATGATGTTGGTCGTGGAGTCGAAACCGTCCATCTCGACGAGGAGCTGGTTCAGCGTCTGTTCGCGCTCCTCGTTTCCGCCCCCGACCGAAACGCCGCGCTGGCGGCCCACCGCGTCGATCTCGTCGACGAACACGATGCACGGCGCGTGCTTGCGGGCTTGCTTGAAGAGGTCCCGGACGCGGCTGGCCCCGACGCCCACGAACATCTCGACGAACTCGGAACCTGAGATCGAGAAGAACGGCACACCCGCCTCGCCGGCCACGGCCTTCGAGATGAGTGTCTTGCCGGTTCCGGGAGGGCCGACCATCAGGACGCCCTTGGGGATCCGCGCGCCGAGGGTCGTGAAGCGCTCGGGATGCTTGAGGAACTCGACGATCTCGCGGAGCTCCTGCTTCGCCTCTTCGACGCCGGCTACGTCGTCGAACGTGACGGTCGGCTTCTGCGTCGCCTGCAGCCGGGCGCCGCTCTTGCCGAACGAAAAGGTCGGGTTGTTCACGCCCGTCCGACGGGTCGCGAGGAAAAACATCATGATGATGGCGATGACCGGCAGCAGGCCGAGCAGAACCCCCGGCGCAACCTCGCCAGTCGGCGAGTCGACGATCACCTCGACGCCGGAGCGGCGCAGGATTTCGGTCAGCGGCGAGCTGTCTTCCTTGATGGCGCGGTACCGGACGTTGTCGCGGTCGACCGCCGTGACGATCGAGCCGGCGATCACGACGCGTGGGATGTCGCCGTGCTCGGCGCGGTTCATCAGCTCCGAGATCGCGATCGTCCGCGTCTCGGGAACCGACTTACTTCTGTACCAGCTATACCCCGCGACCGCGATCAGGACCGAGACCGCAATCAGGATGAAATAGATTGCGCGTCGCGGAATCCTGAGTGGCGGCATGCATCGCTCCAGGG
This sequence comes from Chloroflexota bacterium, assembly GCA_035651675.1. Taxonomy (GTDB): domain Bacteria; phylum Chloroflexota; class UBA6077; order FW602-bin22; family FW602-bin22; genus DASRFH01. The sequence continues at coordinate 126,666 of DASRFH010000131.1, forward strand.
CAGCGTAGGTGGTAGCGCCGTTTCGGCGATGCGCGCGATATTAGCATAACGACTTCTCGACGAACCAAGCTGCCGAGCAAGCGATGCAACACCAATCAGTACAGAACGATACGGCTAGGGGCGACCAATCGTGCGGCGACACGTGGGAAACGCGCTTATGGCGGCGGGCGTGCTGCTCCTGGTGGCGACCGGGCTCCTGTACGGGTACGGGCAGTACCAGGCGTACCAGCTCGACCAAGACATGGCGCGCGCCGAGCGGCTCGACGCCGCGACCGCCACCGCGCTCGCGATGGCCGAGACCGCCGCGACGGCGGAGGCGCGTGGGTTGGCGACTGCCACGGCCGTCGCACGGATGGAGGCGACGAGTGCACCGGCCACGACGGCCGCTGCGGCGCCAGCTATCGCGCCCCCGACGCCGGTCGTCCCGACCACGACGCCCAGGCCGCCTACGCCCACCGCGACGCCGGTTCCTGTCGTGCTGCGGCGCGTCCAGGCGCCGGCGATCGGGCTCGACGCGCCGGTGGTCGAGTCGCGGATCGTCAACGGGGAGTGGGAGGTGCCGAAGTTCGTCGCCGGCCACCTCCAGGGAACGTCGCTCCCCGGAGCCGGCGGCAACATCGTGCTGTCCGGCCACGTGCAGAGCATCAGCAGCGGCAACGTTTTCGCCCACATCGACGCGCTCAAGCCCGGCGACGAGGTCGTGCTCAAGACGAACGTCGGCGACGCCCGTTACGTGATCGAGGGCAAGAACATCGTTCCGAACGACGACATGCAGGTGGTACAGCCGACGGCGCGCGAAGAGCTCACGCTCATTACCTGCACCGGCAACTTCAACTACCTGACCCGCGACTTCGACAAGCGTTGGGTCGTCTGGGGTGTCCGGACCCCCTGAATCAGAACAGCCTGGCCTGGACGTAGACGTCGGTCGATCGCCAGGTCAGGCTCGGCGCACGGCGCCGCAGGCAGCCGAGCTGCGACGCGCCGGCGCCCATCCGAGCGCTGACCGTCCCCAGGGCACACTTCTGGGAGTTGTTCGTCTCGCTCAGGTGGGCAAGCCAGCCCCACCGCATCCGACCTCGCTCGGCGCAGCGTGCAAGGCAGCTTGCCGCCTGCGCGTTCGATAGGTGGCCGCGGTCGCTCGCGATTCGCCGCTTCAAGGGCATCGGATACGGGCCGCGCCACAGCCGATCCCAATCGTGGTTCGACTCGAGGACGACCAGGTCCGCCCGGCACAAGAACTCGAGCGTCGCGTCGTCGACCGTCCCCAGGTCGGTCGCCAAGGCGACGCACGCGTCGGCGTGTTCGACGAGCAGGCCGATCGGCTCGGCTGCATCGTGCTGGACCAGGAATGGCGTGAGCTCGAGGTCGCCCAACCGAATCGGCTGATCAGGCTTGATCGGGATGGCGTCGCAGTCGCGGAGATCGACGCGGGCGAGCGTGCCGTTCGTCGCGTAGATCGGCAGGTCGAGCTTGCGGGCGATCGCCCCTGCCCCGGCGGCGTGGTCGAGGTGCTCGTGCGTCAAGACGATCGCGCCCAGCCGCTTGTGGGCGATCCTCAGCGCGCTCAGGTAGGCCTCGAGCCGCCGGACGGTCAAGCCGGCGTCGAGCAGCAGCGCGATCTCGTCGGTCTCGGCCAGAAACGCGTTGCCGGCGCTACCGCTCTGGAGGGCTCGGAACGTCAGCATGGGTTTCCAAGAAGCGCCGGTCCTCCGGCGTCAGATCGGCCTTGGCGAGCAGGTCGGGACGTCGGCGCAGCGTCCGCAGCAGCGACTGCTCGCGGCGCCACCGCGCGATCGCGCCGTGGTTGCCGGATAGGAGGATCCCCGGGACAGCCCAGCCGCGGAACTCCGGCGGCCGGGTGTAGTGGGGGTATTCCAGTAGTCCGGATGAGTGGGACTCCTCGTGGAGCGAATCCTCGGAGCCGAGCACGCCCGGCAGGAGCCGGACGACCGCGTCGACGACCACCATCGCTGGGAGCTCGCCGCCGGTCAGGACATAATCGCCGATCGAGAGCTCCTCGTCCACCAGGTGCTCCAGGACGCGTTCGTCGAAGCCCTCGTAGTGGCCGCATAGAAGGATCAGGCGCGGCTCGCGGGCGAGCCGCGTGGCTGTGCGCTGGTCGAAGAGCTGACCTTGCGGCGTCATCGCGATTACGCGCCCGGGCCCTTCCTGCCGTAGGGACTCGACGGCGGCGAACAGCGGCTCCGGCCGCATCACCATACCGGCCCCGCCGCCGTAGGGTGCGTCGTCCGTCGATCGGTGGCGGTCGGTCGTGTAGTCGCGCAGGTCGTGCACGCGGAAGTCGAGCAGCCCACGCTCGCGCGCGCGCTTGAGCATGCTCTCGTCCATCGGCCCCGAGAACATGCCGGGGAACGTGGTGACGACGTCGACTCTCACCAGACCGCGTGTGTGCGTTCCTCGACGATCCGCTCGTAGATCGCCTTCGTCGATTGCGCGATGGTGTCCCAGTTGAACCGCTCACGGACCGTCCGGTAAGCGTTCTCCGCGCGCTGCCGCGCCCATTCCGGGTGCTCGAGCGTGTGCAGGACGCCCCAGACGAGCGAGTCGACGCTATCCGGGTAGATCGTGATGCCGGTCTCGTGGTTCTGGACGACTTCGCTCAGCCCGCCGACGTCGGCAACGACCACCGGAGTGCACGCCGCCATGGCCTCGAGCGCGACGATCCCGAACGGCTCGTAGAGGCTCGGGAACACCGCCACGTCGGCGACGCGGAAGAGCCGGTTGCGGTCGTCGTCGGGGATGAAGCCGGTCAGGAGCGCTTTGCCGCCTAAGCCGAGCTCGTCGGCCCGCCGGCGGGCCGCGTCGAGCGCCCCGCCGGTTCCGGCGACGACCAGCTTCGCGCTCGGCCGGGCCGCGAGGATGCGCGGCATCGCCTCGACGAGGAGATGGACGCCCTTCTCGTGGACCACGCGCCCGACGTAGAAAATGATCTCCTCCGAATCGAGCGCGTAGCGCCGTCGGAACTCGACCAGGTCTTGCCCATCGTACGCCTCGAAGGGTGCCGTGTCGACGCCGTTCGGGACGACGTCGATCTTGTCCCACGGTGTGTGGAACACATTGGCGATCTCCCGTGCCATGTACCCACTGCACGCGATGACGCGCCAGGCCTCGTACGTGAGCCACCACTCGACGTTGTGGATCGCGCGTGGCATTTCGCCCCCGAGGTAACCCCGGTTGCGGCCCCATTCGGTCGCGTGGATGGTGGCGAGCAGAGGGATCTTATAGGCGTGCTTCAGCGCGATCGCGGAGAAGGCGACTAGCCAGTCGTGCGCGTGGATCAGGTCGTAGCCGCCGCGCTCGAGCAGCGCGCGGCCGTGGTTCTCGATCGCGACGTTCGTGCGCCAGGCGCCGGTGAAGAAGTCGGCCGCGTCGGCGGCCATCGGCTCGACGCGGTGGACGGTCGGGGCCGCCGCCGAGCCCGGGCCGAGCTCGCTCGCGAAGAGGACTTCCTCGCCCATCCCCCCGGCCCAGCGCGGCGTCAGGAGCTGCACCTCGACCCCGGCGCGGGCTAGCGCCGGCAACAGTTCGGTGACGTGCTTGCCCAGTCCGCCGACGTTGTGCGGCGGGAACTCCCACGAGAGCATGAGGATCTTCACGGCTGGCTCCGACCGGCTGGGCTCAGGGCGTGCGGTCGCGGGGGCGCCCCAGCCACTTGCCGTGAATGGTAAGCTGGTTCCGCGTGGGCCGGAAGCCGAAGCGCGCGTAGAGCGGTTGGGCCCGCGCGTTGTCGACCTGGGTGGTCAGCGTTATGCGCCGCACGCCCGTCTCCGCGTACCGCTCGAGGGCGCGCGACACCAGCGCGGCGCCGATGCCGCGGCGGCGCCAGTCGGGATCGACCGCCAGCCGGTCGAGGTGGCCGTGGGCGCCGCGGATGGTCAGGCCGACGTAGCCGATTGGCGTGCCGCCTGCTTCGGGCGGGGCGGCGACCCAGATCTCGCTCTCGTCGGCCTCGCCGTACTGCGCGAGCTCGGCGGTGCTGTTGCGCCAGAGCCACGGAAAGGAGCGCTCTTCGAGCGCTAGGAGCGGTCGCAGGTCGTCCGGCTTGTAGGGGCGCAGGTACGTCGCCGTGACCCCCGCGTCGCTCCACGCCCCAATCTTTTCGTACTCGACGATGCGGTCGACCGGGGCGAAACCTGCCGCGCGCCACAGCTCGGCGTCGCGCGGCTCGATCGGGATCTCGGCGAGCACGAGATCGCAGCCGATGCGCTGGGCGGCCGCCACCAGCCGGTCGACGAGCTCGCGGCGGTGCGGGCCCGGGCTCAGCTCGACGACGCACGCGATCTCGGGCCGCCGACGCCAGTAGCCGCCGACCACGTACTGTCCGTTGGCGACGTGCCGCCACGAGAGGCCAGGGTTGACCGCCAGGTGCCGCGAGAGCGTCCGCGGCGTGAAGCGCGAGTGGAGCAGGAGGCGCAGCCCGCCGACCTTCTCGACCTCCAGCGCCTCCAGGAGGTCGGCGTCCGGCGCGCTGGGACGTGGGTGCCAGATCACCGGCCCGCCAGCCGCGCGCGCAGCCCGTGCCGCGGCGCCGCCCCGGCCACCAGCCCGGCCAAGACATCGTCGAGCAGGGTGTCGAGCTGCGCCGTGGCGTCGCTCGTCGACGCGACCGGACGGAACGCGAGCGAGTGGTTCCTGGCTGCTTCGGCTTCGCCGCCGTCCGGCGGCGCCAGCAGTGCGACGACGTCGGGATCGCGCGCCAGCTCGCTCACGCGCTCCGCTGCGACCGCCGGGTCCTGCTGGTCGTCGAGCGACACCAACTCGAGCCGCCAGCCGGCCAGCCCGCCGACCTGGTTACGGTCGATCAATGCCTGGCGGACGGCGGCGTTCGTGTCGAGCGCGACGTTCGGGGCCGGGCCGTGGAACGGCAACACCAGGCCGATCTTGACGAGCCCACGCCAGGCGGGGACCGGTGAGCACGCCGCGATGGAAACGAGCGCGGCGATGAGCAGCGCGGCGCACGGGCGCGGCCTCACGCGGCCTGTAACAATCCTCTCCCCTTGGGAGACGACGGCCCGGGTCACGCGGCCCTCTTGGCTGGACGTTGCCCGATCTCCACGTCGTGGTAGGAGAGCACGCCGAGGGGGGTCCAGACGAGGCCAGTAACGTACGGCCGCACGAGCGCGTGCACGACCTCGTGGTGGATCGGGATCGCGGCCGCGTCGTCGAGGATCCGCTGCTCGGCCTGGCGGTAGAGCTCGGCGCGCTGGTCGGCATCGGCCGTCGTCCGGGCCTGCTCGAGGAGTCGGTCGAGCTCGGGGGACGAGTAGCCGCCGTAGTTCGTCCGTGTGCCGGTGTGAAACAGCAGGTCCAGGAAGTCCTCCGGGTCGGGGTAATCGGCGACCCAGCCGGTGAAGAACATCTGCGGCTCGTGGGCGTCGAGTGCCTGGAAGAAGTTCTGCCGGTACTCATGGACACCCACGTCGACGCCGAGGTTACGCGCGTACATATCGGCAAGCGCCTCCCCGGTACCGCTGCCGCCCTCGCCGACCGACAGGATGATCTCCGGCATGCGCCCGGCGTAGCGGGAGCCCGCGAGCAACTTGCGCGCGCTGGCGACGTCGAGGCGAGGCGCGTGGACGTCGTTGGAGCGGAGCGGCAGACCGGGCGGCAGGATCGTGTCGGCCTTGCTTCGGGTGCCTTTGAAGTACACGTCGACCAGCCTGTCGCGGTCGGTGGCGAGGGCGAAGGCCCGGCGCACGATCGGATCGTCGAACGGTGGCTGCTTGACGTTGAAGCCGACGTACCAGGTGCTGAGGATCGGCGCCTCGACGAGCTCCCGCTTGAGGGGGCTGGACGGGTCGGATACGCGGTCGAGGCTGCCGAGGTCGACCTCGGTCACGTCCACGTCGCCGCGCTCGTACAGCACGATGCCGGGCAGCGCCGATAGGTCGAACTCGACGCTCTTGATCTTGGCCGGTCCGGTCCAGTGCTGATTGAAGCGCTGCAAGGTCAGCTTCGAGTCCTTTTCCCAGCTCACCAGCCGGAACGGCCCGGTGCCGTTCGGCTTCTCGAACCAATTGGGTCCAGACTCGACGTTCGCGCGGTCGAGGGGGAACGCGGTCGGGAAGGTCAGCTTGGCGAGGAAGTAGCTCTTCGGGGCGTCGATCTCGATGCCGAGCGTGCTCTGGTCGACGACCGTAACGCCGCGCAGGTCGGTCCTCTTCCCGTCGAGGACGTCCTGAGCGCCGACGATGTCGCCGAGGTATTGCTTGGCGATGGGCGACTTCGTCGCGGGGTTCAGCGCCCGCTCCATCGCGTACTTGAAGTCGCCGGGCGTCACGTCGCGGCCGGAGTGGAATTTCACGCCCGGCCGGAGATGGAACTGGTACTTCATACCGTCGGCCGAAACGTCCCAGCGGTCGGACAAGTCCGGCACGACGTTGAGCTGGTTGTCGAGCTTGACGAGGCCGGAGAAGATCTGCAGCAGGTAGCTCCACGACGTCGAGTCGCCAGCCTGGGCGGGATCGAGGGTGGTCGGCCGGGCGCCCTGGAGGTGGAGCGTCTCGCCGCGGTCAAGGATCGTGTCCAACGGGATGGGGCCGGAGCAGGCGACGAGCAACAGGATCGAGAGCAGCGTGACCAGGCGTGTCACGCCACGCGCCTACCTCTCGACCGTCGTGGCGTAGCGGATGTTGGGGTGTCTGGCGGCCGCGACCTCGTCCAGCCGGCGCACGGGCGTCACGTGCGGCGCGTCGCGCAGCAGCTCGGGGTTCTCTCGCGCCTCGTCGGCGATGCGCAGCATCGCCTCGACGAACGCGTCGAGCGTCTCCTTGCTCTCCGTTTCGGTGGGCTCGATCATCAGCGCCTCGTCGACGACCAGGGGGAAGTAGATCGTCGGCGGGTGGTACCCGTAGTCCATCATGCGCTTGGCGACGTCGAGCGCGCGCACGCCGTGTGCCTTCTGCGCTCGGGCGGACAGCACGAACTCGTGCATGCAGGTACGGTCGTACGGGAGATCGTAGGCGCGCTTCAGGTGCGAGAGCACGTAGTTCGCGTTCAGCACCGCGTCGTCGCTCACCTGCCGAAGACCGTCGGCGCCGAGCATCCGTATGTAGGTGTACGCACGGACGAGCATCGCGAAGTTGCCGTTGAAGGAGCGGACGCGCCCGATCGAGAGCGGCCGATCGTAATCGAGCACGTACTGGTCGCCGCGCCTGGCGACGAGCGGCGCCGGCAAGAACGGGGCGAGGTGGGCCTTCACGCCGACCGGGCCCGCGCCGGGGCCACCCCCACCGTGCGGGGTCGTGAACGTCTTGTGCAGGTTGAAGTGCATGACGTCGCCGCCGAGGTCGCCGAAGCGCGCCCGGCCGACGACCGCGTTGAGGTTCGCGCCGTCGCAGTACACCAGGCCGCCGGCGCGGTGGACCAGCTCGGTGACCTCGAGGATGTTCTCGTCGAATAGGCCGAGCGTGCTCGGGATCGTGATCATCAGGCCGGCCACGTCGGGGCCGAGCTTGGCCCTCAGGTCTTCGAGGTCGACGCCGCCGGTCGGGCTCGCGTCGATCGACGTCACCTCGAAGCCGCAGATCGCGGCGGTCGCGGGGTTGGTGCCGTGGGCGGAGTCGGGCACGAGGATGCGGCGGCGGCCACGGTCCTCGCGGCTCAGGTGGAACGCCCGGATGATCAGCACGCCGGTCAGCTCGCCGTGCGCCCCTGCGGCCGGTTGGAGGCTAACCGCGTCCATCCCGGCGATCTCGGCCAGGTAGCCTTGCAGCTCGTACATGAGCCGCAGCGCTCCCTGGCACTGCGCGTCGTCCTGGTAGGGGTGGAGGTCGGCGAACCCGGCGTACCGCGCGACGTCCTCGTGGACCTTCGGGTTGTACTTCATCGTGCAGGAGCCGAGCGGGTAGAAGTTCGTATCGATCGAGAAGTTCATCTGGGAGAGGCGGACGAAGTGGCGCATCAGGTCGATCTGAGCCACTTCGGGCAGGTTTAGCTCCTGCCGGAGCGGTGCGCCGCCGAGCAGCTCGTCGATCGGCTTCTCGGGGACGTCGCAGTCCGGGAGCGTGACGCCGTGCCGACCGGGTCGGCTGATCTCGAAGATGAGCGGCTCTCTCAACGGAATGCTCCCAGGCCCTCGACCAGGCGGTCGATCTCTTCGCGTGTGTTCATCTCCGTGCAGCAGAGGAGCAGCGCGTCGCTCAACCGCGGATAAGCTCGGCCGAGCGCGAAGCCCGCCAGGATGTGCTGCTCGGCGAGGCTGGCCTGGATCTGGTCGACCGGCGCCGGGCAGCGGACGACGAACTCGTCGAAGAACGGCGCGCGGTTCGCGACCTCGTAGCCGGGCAGACCACCGATTCGCTCGGCCGCGTAGTGCGCCTTCTGGACGCTCAGGTTGGCGACCTTGCGCAGCCCCTCCTTGCCGACCGTTGAGAGGTAGACCGTCGAGGCGAGCGCGCAGAGCGCCACGTTGGTGCAGATGTTGGACGTGGCTCGCTCGCGGCGGATGTGCTGTTCGCGCGTCTGCAGCGTCAGCACGAAGCCGCGGCGGCCGTCGAGGTCGTTGGTCATCCCCACGATCCGGCCCGGCATCTGCCGAACGTACTGGCCGCGCGCGGCGAAGATCCCGAGCCACGGTCCCCCGTACGCGAGTGGGATCCCGAGCGGCTGCCCCTCGCCGACGACGATGTCCGCCCCGGCGGCGCCTGGCGTCTCGAGCAAGCCGAGGGCGATCGGGTTGACCGCGACCACCAGGAGCGCGCCGACCGCGTGCGCGGCGTCGGCCAGAGCGCGCAGATCTTCGATGGAGCCCAGGAAATTCGGCTGCTGCACGATGAGCGCGGCGGTCTCTCCGTCGAGGCTCTCGCGCACCCGCGCGATCGGCAGACGCCCGTCGAAGCTGCGGCCTAGATCCGGACCGACTTCGACGATGCGCAGCGCGGGACCCTCGGCGTAGGTCCGCGCCACCTCGCGGTAGTGCGGATGGAGCGTCGCCGCGAGCACCGCCTTGCGGCGCTTGGTGATCGCCGTTGCCATGATCACCGCCTCGCCGACCGCGCTGGCCCCCTCGTACATCGAGGCGTTCGCCGCGTCCATGCCCGTCAGCTCGGTGATCAGCGACTGGTACTCGTAGATCGTCTGGAGCGTGCCCTGGCTGACCTCGGGCTGGTACGGCGTGTAGGCCGTGTAGAACTC
>DASRFH010000132.1:0-23341 GCA_035651675.1 Chloroflexota bacterium
GGTTTCAGTCCCCTTTATGGGGATTGGATGAGTGCTTCACCGTATTCTGGCGGCTGAGGCAAGCATACGCATACGCGCTTGGTTTCAGTCCCCTTTATGGGGATTGGATGAGTGCTTCTGAGGCCGCGCTCGCGCTCTGGACGGCCGGCACGCGGTTTCAGTCCCCTTTATGGGGATTGGATGAGTGCTTCAGGCTATCCCGCCGGTCGCCGAGGCGGCCCTCGAGGGCCGGTTTCAGTCCCCTTTATGGGGATTGGATGAGTGCTTCCCGAACCGCCGGCGCCGCCCGCCTCTCGGCGGAGCCGGAGCCGTTTCAGTCCCCTTTATGGGGATTGGATGAGTGCTTCGGCTTGTCCTTGATCGACAAGCCCAGGTCCTGGAACCTTCTCGTTTCAGTCCCCTTTATGGGGATTGGATGAGTGCTTCTCAAGGAGCTGACCGAGCTGGGCTACCTCGTGCCGGTCGTTTCAGTCCCCTTTATGGGGATTGGATGAGTGCTTCCCAGGACCTGGAACCTTATCCAGTCCCCCCAGGCGGAAGTTTCAGTCCCCTTTATGGGGATTGGATGAGTGCTTCGCCACCCTCCGGCTCGAGGACGCGCTGGGCTGCGTCCAGCGGTTTCAGTCCCCTTTATGGGGATTGGATGAGTGCTTCGCCGCTGCCCAGGCCGGAACAACGGCCAGCTCAGCGCCACGTCGGTTTCAGTCCCCTTTATGGGGATTGGATGAGTGCTTCCCGGCCGCGAACGCGCCGTACGCGGTCGTGACGCGCCCGCTCACGGTTTCAGTCCCCTTTATGGGGATTGGATGAGTGCTTCCATCCGGGAGCGGATGGGTGACGACACCCAGGTCCGCTTGTTTCAGTCCCCTTTATGGGGATTGGATGAGTGCTTCGTACAAAATACGCGCAGCGCCAACCAGGCAACGGCCGATGCCCAGTTTCAGTCCCCTTTATGGGGATTGGATGAGTGCTTCTCCAACGCCAGACCGACCACCTGGGCCACATCGCCCAAATCGTCGAAGTTTCAGTCCCCTTTATGGGGATTGGATGAGTGCTTCCGCGTATTTTTTACGGTCTGGGGGGGGTGAATGATGCCGGCGTTTCAGTCCCCTTTATGGGGATTGGATGAGTGCTTCCGACCGGCGTGGCGGTCGGCGGGGGGCGGATGAGGCGCGGCGCGGCGGGGAATGCGCATGGGCACGGCGTCGTCCGCGCGGGTAAGCGCTGTGTCGAGCGTTCCGTCGGCTCATCTCCGGTTGGTAACCACGTTTCGCAACCCCCGGCGGCGCTGCGGTGAGCGGCCCGGGTTGCGAAGGACGGACCGCGCCGGGCCTCGGCGCAGCCGCTCCGTCATTCTACCTGGTGGCGGCGCGCCCGCCGAACGGCCTCCGCGTTGGTGGGCCGCGGCCGCGCCGGCGCGGGCGCGCGGCGCGGCGCCCGACGGGGTCTCCCGCCACCTCGCGGCCGTCCGTCTCCCCGCGACCGGCCAGCGCCGCGACGGCGGTGGAGCGAAGGCTGCTGCGCGCGGCGAGCTCGCGGCCGTCCACCGCGCCGCGCCGCCGCCGGCGCGCCGGCCGACCTCGGACCGCCGGGGTAGCCCCGCGCCCGCCGGGCCGGATCACGCGGGGGCGTCGGCGCCGCTGCCCGTCCTCGGCGTCGGCCGCCCCGGGTGTCGCAACCCACCCGTCGACGGCTGGCGCCCGGCGGGTTGCGAAAGCGGTTCGCGCTGGCGGCGCCGCGCGCGCCAACCCGTTATGATGCGCCGGGCGGGCGGGCAGCCAGGCGCCGCGCGGTTGTGGGCGATGGGCGACGTACTGGTCGATCAGCCGGGCGCTTTCGTCGGCAAACACTCCGAGCGGCTGCGCGTCACCGTGCGCGGCACGGTCGTCGCCGAGCACCCGCTCCTCGACGTCGGCCGCGTCCTCCTCGTCGGCCAGGGCCTCTCCATCTCCGCCGACGCGGTCCGCGCGTGCGCCGAGCGCGGCATCCGCGTCGACTTCCTCTCCGGCCGCGGCGAGCCCTACGCCTCCCTCTTCTCCCCCGTCCCGAACGCGACCGCGGCGACCCGCCGCGCCCAGCTCGCCGCCCCCGACAACGGCCGCGCCGCCACGCTCGTCGCCGCCATCGCCGCCGCGAAGATGACCAACCAGGCCAACCTCCTCAAGTACGCCGTCAAGAACTGGCGCGTGGCCCGGCCCAACCTGTTCGAGCGCGTCCGCGCGCTCGCGGACGAGGTCGAGCGCGCCCGAGCGCTGCTGCCGCCGCTCCGCGGCCGCCCGATCGAAGCGGTCCGCGCGGCGCTCGGCGCCGCCGAGGCGCGCGCCAGCCGCGCCTACTGGAGCGGGTTCGGCCGGCTGCTGCGCCGCGTCGACTGGCCCGGCCGCCAGCACCAGGACGCCGCCGACCTGGCCAACGGCCTGCTCAACTACGGCTACGGCGTCCTCTACGGCGAGGTCGAGCGCGCGGCCGTCGCGGCCGGCCTCGATCCGTTCGCCGGCTTTCTGCACGCCGACCGCCCCGGCAGCCCCTCGCTCGTCTTCGACCTGATCGAGCAGTTCCGCCAGCCCGCCGTCGACCGCGTCGTCCTCGGCCTGGTCAACCGCGGCACCCGCCTGGCGCTCGACGCCGACGGCCGCCTCGACGCGCCGACCCGCCGGCGCGCCGCCGAGGCCGTCCTCGCCCGCCTGGACGACGTCGTCGCCTGGGAGGGCCAGCGCCAGCCGCTCCGGCTGGTCATCCGCCACCAGGCCGAGCGCGCCGCCACCTTCCTCCGGGGCGAGCGCGGCGACTACCGGGGCTTCGCCGCCTCCTGGTGATGGCCGACGTCCTCGTCATCTACGACGTCGTCGACGACCGCGCCCGCGCGAAGGTCGCCGACGTCTGCCTCGACCACGGGCTCGCGCGCATCCAGCGCTCGGCCTTCGCCGGCGTGCTGGCCGCGCGCCACCACGACGCGCTGCTGCGCAAGCTCGCCCGCGCGCTCGGCCCCGGCCCGGGCGACGTCCGGCTCTACGTCCTGTGCCAGCGGGACGCCGCGGCGGTGCGCGTCCTGACCGCGCCCGGCCGGCGCCCCGCGCCGCCTCAGGACGGCGGCCCCAGCCCGATGCCCACCCAGCGCGCCAGCTCGGCGGCCAGCGCCGCCACCGCCTCGGGCGCGCCGGGCGACGCGGCCGGGTCGGGCCAGCCGAACCCGGCGTAGAGCGCGCGCAGGTTCTCGACGTAGCGCTCCCAGCCGCTCGCGGCCCTCCCCCGGCCCTGGTGGACGATGACGTTGCGCTCGTGGGCCAGCGCGAGCGCGGCGGGGATCGCGTCGCCGACGCCCGGCTCGAGCCGCGCCAGCAGGTCGAGCCGGTTCTTCAGCCCCTCGAAACGGGGCGCCGTGGCGTCGACCCCTGGCACCAATTCGGCGATCCGCTTCCAGCCGTCCGGCCCGGGGTGGTCGGCGTCGATGCCGTGCCGCTCCTCCAGGCGCGCCGCGACCGCCACCTCCTGCGCCAGCGCCAGCCGGACGAGCGCCAGCACGGGCCGCCCGGCCCGCTCCTCGCGCATCGCCAGCGCGGCCAGCTCGGCCGCCCAGCGCCCGCCGTGGGCATCCTGGGCGAGCGCGGCGTACCAGTCGACGAACGCCGCCAGCCGGGGCCGCTCCGCGCGCTCCTCGCGGCGCAGGTCGTCGGGCCGGAGCAGGGCCGGCCGGCGCCGCAGCTCGGCGACCTGCTCGAGCTGGCTGGCCGCGACCGCGGCGCGCTCGATCGCCCGGCGGGCCGCGCCCGGCGGCCCCTTGGGCACGCGCGCGAGGCCAGCGGCGGCGTCGGCCACCCGGCAGGCGGCCAGCGCCTCGAGCGCTCGCCGAAGCTCGAAGTGGTAGAAGAGCACGCCGGGCTCGAGCCGGGTCAGCGGCTCGGCCGCCAAGCGCGGGTTGAGCCCCTGCCAGTGCGTCACCCGCCCCGCCCCGTAGCGCGCCTCGGCGGCCAGCGTCAGCGCGAGCCCCATCTGCGGCGTCCCCGAGCTGGCGCAGACGTGGACCTCGGCGTCGTCGGCGCCCAGCCCGCCGAGCAGCCGCGCCATCGCCCCGACCAGCGCCGGCAGGTCAGTCGGGTTCGCCACGCCGTGCGGCCGCGGGTCGGCCCGGCAGCCTGGCACCTGCTGCTGCACCAGGCGCGCCGTCTCGGCGGCCGCGGCCGCGTAGTCGCGGTCGGCCGTCGGCTCGGAGTGGACGAGGTAAGCCCGCGCCGGTCGGACGGCCGCGGCCGCGCGCAGTGGGCCCATCGGCTGACCCTCGTGGACCGGGTCCCGGTCGCCGATCGTCGCGACCAGGACGCGCTCGCGCGCCCCCGCGCCGGCGCCGGTCGGTTCGTCGCTCATCGTTCTTCCTCCTCCGTCGACCGGGCTGGGCGCCGCGGCGGCGCGACGCAGCCGAGCCCCATCCCGACCTTGTGCCCGACCCCCGCGAACGGGGCGAAGCCGCCCAGCGCGGCGGCCAGCCCGGCGTAGGCCGGCTCCGGCCGCCGCGCCACGAACTCGGCCCACCCGAGGAATGCCGGCACCAGCCCGGCGAGCTGCACGGCGACGCTGCGCGCCTCGTAGCGCCGCAGCGCGATGGCGCCGAGCGCCGCGGCGGCGCCGTCGCCGAGGTCCACCGCGCCGAAGCGCTGCCAGCGGACGAGCAGCCCCCGGAAGAGCGGATCGGGGTCGGGCAGCGGCCGGTAGGCGCCGCGCGTGTGGAAGGTCGTCGGGCTCAGGAAGGCGAGCCGCACCGTCGCCGGCCGCCCGGTCAGCAGCGGCGCGGCCAGCTCGCCCCAGGTCGCCTCGTAGCAGGTCGGCGTGCCGGTCGTCTCCCACCAGCGCGCGTCGAGCAGCAGCCGCTCGGGCGGCCGCTCGGCCAGCGCGGCGACCAGCCGGTAGAGCGGCCCGTAGCCGGCCACGACCAGCCGATCGGGCAGGAGCGCGAGCGCGAACGGCTTGACCGACGGCTCGCCGTGCAGCCGCTCGGCCAGCGCCTCCCAGCGCCGCGCCAGCTCGCCGTAGAGCCACGCGTTCAGCGCCGCGCCGACGAACCGTTCCGGCGGCTGGTCGGCCCACCGGCCCGGCAGGTCGAGCCGCGCCAGCCGCTCATCCACGCGGCGTCACCTCGAGCGTCGCCCAGCCCATCCGGACGGACTGGTTGCCTCGGACGACGAAGCGCCGGGTCGCCGGGAACAGCTCGGGCACCGGCCCGGGGCCGCGCTTGGCCGTCGCCGCGGCCTGGCGCCAGGCGCCGCGGTCCACCTCCCACAGCGCCGGCGCGATCGTGCGCGCCGCCCAGCCGCCGCCCCAGCCGAGGTTGAGCCAACGGCGGGCGCCGGCCGCGCTGTCCCGGTCGATCTGCTCCAGCAGCGGCGTCGACCCGCCGGCTGCCTCGCGCTCGAAGGCGACCAGCCGACGGGCGTGGCGCCACAGCGCCCGATCCACGAGATCGTCGAGCGCGGCGCCGAGCGCGCCGTCGAGGCCCGCCCAGAGCGGACCGCCCCGCTCGACCGTGAGCGTGCCGCGCAGGACGGTGCCGGGCCGCAGCGCCTCGACCAGCATCGGGATGTCCGAGCGCTCGCCCGGCCGGGGCCGCAGCCGCCGCGATTCGACGCGGAAGAGATCGAGCGCGCCGCCCTCGCGCGCGTCCGGCAGCAGGTCGGAGACGCGGACGGCCCGGAGCACGTCGCGGTTGGCGTCGGCGGCCGGCCGGCCGCCGAGCGCCTCGGCCGGCCGCCGCGCCAGCGCCTCGACGTTGGCGCCGGCCCGCTCGGGCCGCCCGGGCGCGATCGCCGGGGCGCGCCGCTCGGCCGCGACGACGTCGTCGAGCAGCGCGGTGCGCAGCGCGCCCTTCAGCGAGCTGCCGGGCAGGTAGGGGCGGCCGTCGGGCAGCCGCACGTGCTGGTGGAGCACGTCGCCGGGCCGCCAGTCGGGCGGGAGGCGGTAGGCGGCGAGGCTGAGGCGGCGGCGGCGCTCCGCGGTGAGCGCGCTCGCGATCCGGCCGTCGCGCGCCTGGGCGATCTCCTTGTCGTCCAGGTCGAGGAGCGCCCGCGCGACGTCGATCACCCGCAGCGTCCGTCCATCCGGCGCCTGGTCGACCACGTAGTCGTACCCCTCGCGGAGCGGCGCTCCGGTGCCGACGTGGATCGGCGTGCGGACGGTCAGCGCCAGGTCGTAGGTCGCCAGCTCCCAGCCCCGCCCGGTCGCGCCCAGGCTCACGCCAGCCCCTCGTCGAGGAACAGGCCGAGGCCGTAGCGGTAGACCGGGTGCTGGTCGGACCCGGCGCTGGGCGGCGTCACGTCGACCAGGCGGCCGACCGGCGCGGGCAGCGACGACGCGAGGTAGGAGCCCTCGGCGAGCATCGCGACCGGTCGGCCGCGCGCGCCCTGCCAGGCCGGCGAGGCGATCCAGCCGGAGCGCTCGACGAGCCGGTAGCCGCGCCCGTCGCCCGGCGCGAGCGCGCCGGCCGCCACCTCCGCCGCCGAGGGGCAGACCAGCGACAGCGCCATCCCACGTGGCTCGGCCGCGAGCGGCAGCGGGCTCGGCGCGCGCCGCCAGTCGAACCCGCCGCCGCCGACCGACCGCTCGCCGCCGATGCCGACGCGGCCGAGCAGGTCGAGGCAGACCTCCAGCTCGTCGAGCGCCTCGCCGCCGCGCGCCAGCACGAGCACGGCCGCGCCGACCCGCCGTCCAGCCGCCCGCCGGGTCCAGGCCTGGGCCGACTCGAAGAGGTTGGGCGTCGACCCGGCCCGGTCGATCGCGACGCGGGGCCGGCGGCGCACCGTCCAGAGCTCGCCCTCCTCGTCGGCGCCCGGCGCGCCGGCGAGCAGCGCGCCGCCGCGCCGCCGGCGCGCGGCCTCGCCCGCGCCGCCGAGCCATGGGAGGAGCTGGGGCGCGAGGTACTCGACGCCGCGCAGCTCCTTGCGCTCGAGCGCCGCGCCGGGCAGCCGCGCCGGCAGCGGCAGCAGCGGCGTCGGGCCGTCCGCCTCCTCCAGCAGCGGCAGGCCCGAGGAGATCAGCACGGGCGGCGCGCCCGCGCGGAACGGGGCGAGCCAGTCGGCCAGCGCCGCGGCGCCCCGCCAGGCCGCGCGCGCCCAGCAGAGCGCGCCGAAGAGCGTGTCGCTGCGCGGGAACGGGCGCGCCCGGCCGGGCTCGCGCGGGTGCTCGCCGAAGCGGAGCGGGCCGCGCGGCCACAGCTCGTAGAGCGCCGGGGTCAGGCCGTCGCCAGCCACGCGCCGATCTCGTCGCGCCGGGCGAGCAGGTCCGCCACGTTGGTCAGGCCCGTCTCCATCCACCGCTGCTGCGCGCGCGGGACGCCGGCCTCGAGGTCGATCGCGCCGAGCCAGAGAGTCTCCACCCGCACCCGGCCCGAGCCGCGCGCGCCCGAGCCGCCGAGGTAGTCGGCCTCGACCAGCGCGAGCCCCTGGGCCACGTAGTCGAGGAGCGTCGCGACGTCGTCGCCCTCGTACACCATCAGCCCCAGATCGCCGCAGAAGCGCGCGCCAGCCGGCACGCGCTCGAGCGTCCGCGGCGTCGCCGCCGAGCTGATCCGGTCGATGGCGGCTTCGCTCTTCACCTCGGTGTACGGCGGCGTCATCTCCTTGGCACGCAGCTCACCCTCGGACGCCTCGGTCAAAAACATGTCGGCGACGCGGAGCCGGGTCTGGCAGAACCAGCGTGCGCCGTTCGGCACCGGGATGCCGAAGAGGTTGCAGACCTGGCAGGCGCGGTACGCTGGCTCGGTCGTGCAGGCGTGGATGCGGACCTGGCTGATCTGTTGCCCTTCCTGCGCCAGCCCATGGGCGCGCTCGAGCAGCGAGCGCATCTTGCCCTTCAGCGACGAGCCGGGGATGTACGGCTGGTCGGTCAGTGGGTCGCGCACGATCGGGTTCTCGGCGCCGCCGATCACCAGCGCCGCGTCGGCCGCGCCGACCCGCAAACCGGTGAGGACGCGAATCTCGGCGCGCAGCGTGACGATCTGGACCAACCGTGGCATGCGCTCCTCGGTCACCGCTTCTTCTCCTGCGCGTAGGCGATCAGCGCCTCGCAGAAGTCGACGAAGTTGCGGAAGCGGTGCTCTCCGCCTCGCTCACGCGGTTTCACTTCGGCTAACAGCGTGGCTAGCGCCTTCTCTACTTCCCTCAGGTTCGCGTCGCGCGATGCCTGATAGGCCAACCGGGGCCCGAACAGCACAGCTCGCCGCGCCGCCGCCGGGGCGCGTGCCTCGGAGCGCCAGATCGCCTCGATCTGGCGGACCTCGCCGTAGAGCCGCCGGAGCGAGGTGCGGGTCGCCCCGGCCTGGGCGAGCTCCTGCGCCCGCTCGACGAGCAGCTGGGCGTCGCCGTCCGCGATGATGCGCTGCGCGTCGGCCGCGCTGACGACCGGCCGGGGCGGCGAGGCGGCGCCTGCGCCGCCGAAGCCGCCGTGGCCGGCCGGTCGTCCCGGCCCGCCGCGTTGCTGGTGCTGCGGGTAGTTCGGCACGTCATCCTCCTGCTGTGCGGTCGGACGCCCCCGGCGCGGTCGCCAGCTCGGCCAGCCGCGCCGCCAGCGCGATCCGGCGGGCGTCGCCCTGTTTGAGCGCGCGCTTGTACAGCCCCATGAGCCACGCCCGGACGTCCGGGTCCTCGGCGCGGTCGGCGAAGCGCGACAGGTCGTAGTAGGCGCGCCAGACCGCCGGTCCGTAGCGCACCCGCCCGTCGGGGCCCTCGATCTCGGCCAGCCGCCGAAGCCGCAGCAGGAGCGAGCGGGCGAGCGCGCCGCCGCGCTCCTCCCGGCGCGCGACGCCGCGCACCGCCGCCACCAGCTGCTCGCGGTCGGCCAGGACCGCCTCGAGCCGCGGCCAGGCCATCGGCAGGTCGTCGACGACCACCGCGTCCTTGCGCCGCCCATCGGGGTGGACGTGCTCCTTGGCGCGCTCGAGCGCCGCCTCGGCGGCCTCGAGCGCGCGGGCGATCGGCCGGGTCGGCTCGACGAGCGCGATCCCGCCGGAGAGGGTGAGCTCGTCGCCGCCGACCCAGCGGCGGAAGTCCGCGCGGGCGGCGCTGGCGAAGCGGAGCACCGCGTCCGGCGGGCCGACGCAGACCAGGTCGTCGCCGCCGGCGTAGACGACGTAGACCCGCTCGGCGCTGGCGGCCAGCGCGTTCAAGTGCCCCTCGAAGAAGAGCGCCAGCAGCGCGCTGAACGCCGCGACCCGCGAGGGCGTCGGGTGGCGCGCCGCGCCGAAGCGGTCCCTGAGGACGTTCCCGAGGTTGTCGACGTCCAGCTTGGCGACCGCCAGCGCCGGGCGGCCGCCCTCCGCCCCGGCCAGCTCGCCGAAGTCGCGCGGCGCGCCGTCCTCGCCGAGCGGCACCGCCTTGCCGACCGGGAAGAGCCGGGCGCACGGCAGCGCGTCGACCGCCGCGTCGTCGAGCGCGTAGAGCGCGCCGGCGAACGGCGGCGGCGGCGGGTCGTCGTGCAGCCGCACGCGGAAGCCGAGCCGCCCGAACGCCCGCGTCCACCCGTCGGCCTCGGCCGCGCCTGGCTCGACGCTCAGGTAGCGCGCCCGCGGCAGCCGACGGCCGACCTCCTCGAGCGAGGCGCAGAAGGCGCACCGCCGCTCGCCCTCCTCGTCGGCCGGGCCGTCGGCCGCGTCGGCCCCGCACACCCGGCAGGCCGCGCCGTACGGCGTCGCGGCGCGCGGCTCGAACAGCCCGATCGCGGCCGCCGACTCGGCGAACCGGCGCTGCTTCGCGGCCGCGACCGCCGCGCCGAGGTCGTGCCGCAGCGCGCCGTAGTCGCCCAGCTCGGCGCGCGTCGCCGTCCGCGCCGCCAGCACGACCGTGAGGCGCGGCCCGTGCAGCTCGTAGAGGGCCCGGTCGACCGCGGCGCGCATCTCCCCGACCCGCTCGACCGCGGCCGGTGGCACCAGCACCGTGAAGTGCCCGCCGACCACGCCGACGATCGCCGTCGGCGGCACGCCCGCCTCGCGCGCGACGAAGCGGGCGACGACCTCGGCCAGCACCTGGAGGTAGAACGAGCGCGCCCGCAGCGAGCGCGCCGCGCGCTTGCTCGCCACGCCGTGGACGAACTCCTGGATGCCGGAGACGTCGCCGCTCACGACGCCGGCGACCACCGCGTCGGCGGGCAGCTCCCCTTGGGCCGGCGCGCCGGCGGCGGCGAGCGCGCCGGCCAGGGCGGCGGTCAGGTGGCAGTGCGAGGCGAGGCTGACGTCGGCGTCGCTCCAGTAGAACGCCGACGGGAACCCGAGCGCGCCGCGGTAGACGGCGCCGAGCAGGTGGTCGGCCAGCGCCGCGTCGTCCTCGCCCGCGTAGTCGGCCGCGACCCGCAGCGCTTCCTCGAGCGCGCCGAACGCGCGCGCCGCCGCCGCGCGCGCCGCCGCCCGGTCGGCGACCGTCTGGAACAGCAAGTCGGCGCGCAGCGGGCCGGGCTTGACCCGTGGCGCCTCGTTCGGCGCGAACGGGTTGCGCAGCGCCGGGATCGCCTCGCCGTCGTCGGACCGCTCCTCGCGCTCCTCGGCGGCGATGCGGTCGGCCGCGATCGTCCAGCCGACCACGTCGGATTCGACGACCCGCGCGTGGTGGTAGGCGGCGGGGTGGGCCAGGACGCCCAGCCGCGCGGGGAGGGTCCGCGCCAGCAGGTTCGCGCCGAGCGGCGCGTGCGCCTGGCCCAGTGCCGAGTGGCAACGCGGGCAGTCTTCGAAGCGGCCGCGCGGCGCCGGGCAGTCGAAGTGGACGGCGGCCGGGTCCCGCTGGCTCGCGGGGACGGCGGCCCATACCTTACCGAGGTCGTGGGTCAGGCCGGCGAGGCTGGCGAGGAGGACGCGCTCCATTCGGGGAACCCCGGAGGGTGGAGCGGCAGTCTACCAGAACCGGCCGCGCCGCGCGTCGGCCGCGGGGCTGTGCGCCGGGTGTCCTGGCCCCGCGGTCGGTGTAGGCTGTCGCGGAGAGGGACAGGGTGGACGTGGGCGGCTCCGGGGCGACGACGCCGCGGCGGGCCACGCCGGCCGACGCGGCCGCGCTGCTGGCGCTGTGGCGGGCGGCCGAGGCGACGCCGAGCCCGACCGACGACCCGGCCGCGCTGCGGCGGCTGCTGGCCGAGCCGGCGGCGGTGCTGGGTGTCGTGGTGGCGCCAGGGCACGGACCCCACGACCGGGGCCGTGGCGGCGGCTGCTGGCCGACTCGGCGGCGGCGGTGCTGGGAGTCGTGGTGGCGCCGACGACCCGTGCGCATTTTCGGTGAATGTGCTACTTTCGCTGGACAGCGAAAAAGCAGGTTTCCACGCAGGAGCTGCGCCATCGACCTCGCCCACGAGCTCAGCCAGGCCCTCGCCCGGTTGCCGGACGTGGAGATCCGGTCTATCGACGCCGAACGGCGCGCCGATGACCACGCCTACGACTTCGCCGTCGTCGGCGAGGTGAAAGGTCATCCTGTCCGCTTCCTGGTCGAGGCGAGGGCGGGCGGCTACCCGCGTGACGTCCGGCAGGCCATCTGGCGGCTCGCCGAGGCACGCCGGCTCGAGCAGCCGGTGGCGGACGTGCCGCTCGTCGCCGCGCCCGCCATCTCCGAATCGAGTCGAGCGCTGCTGCGGCGGCACAAGATGGCCTACTGGGACGCCGGCGGGAGCCTGTACCTCGAGCTGCCGTGGGCGCTGTACCTGATCGAGCGGGCGGTCCCGCCTGGGCGCCCCCGCGTCGTCCGCGGCGTCTACCGGGGGAGCGCGGCCCAGGTGCTGCACGCGCTGCTGCTCGAGCCCGGCAAGGCCTGGCACGTCGGCGAGCTGGCGGAGCGCGCCCACGTGTCGCTTTCGACCGTGCACCAGGTTTGTACCTCCCTCGAGCAGCAGCTCTGGGTGGAGAAAGAGGGGCGCGGGCCGCGCGCCGTTCGGGTGCTCCGCGAGCCCGGCGCGCTGCTGGACGCCTGGGCGGCCGCGCACTCCCTGGCCACGTACGAGGCCCGCCGGTTCCACCGCTGGGCGCGCGAGCCCGCGGAGATCCTGCGCGCCGCCGCCAACGCCCTCGCCGGCGCCGGCATCGCGCACGCCCTGACGCTCGGCTCCGGGGCGCGGCTGGTCGCGCCCTACGGGACGGATGCCGAGCGGGCCTGGGTGCTGGTGCCCGCGAGCGCGGCCGGCACACTGGAGGGGATCGCGCGGGCGAGCGAGCTGCAGCCCGTCGAGGACGGCGAAGCGGTGACTTTCCTCCTCACCGGCGAGCGCTCGCCGCTCATGTTCCGGCGCCAGGTACAGGGGTTCTGGGTGGCGAGCGACGTGCAGCTCTACCTCGACCTGTGGGCGTGGCCCCAGCGGGGCAAGGAGCAGGCGCGGCACCTCCGCGCCGAGCGGCTGGGCTACTGACGGGGCGACCCGCTGGGCGAGGGTGAGCCGTGAAGCCGAAGCACCAGGGTGGCTACACTGCGCTGCACGCCGAGCTGTGCGAGCGGACGCTGGTGACGCTGCTGCGCGGCCTCGGCCCCTGGAAGGCCGGCGTCTACCTGGCCGGCGGCCTGGTGCCCCGCTACCTCATCGTCCGCCGGCCCGGGGCGCCGCAGGCACCGCCGCCGCACGCCGGCACCACGGATGTTGATCTGGTCCTCGACCTCCAGGTGCTGGCCAGCGTCGAGGCCTACCGCCGGCTGGAGCAGAACCTGGGGGCGCTCGGCTTCGTCCGCGGGATGAGCGAGGAGGGGCGGGCGCAGCACTTTTCGTGGCGCAAGCCCGTGGGCGATGGGGTGACGGTCGTCGTGGACCTCATGTGCAGCGCCGACCCGGGCGAAGGCGGCCGGGTCACGGAGCTGCCCGGCGAGCGGCGGCTTTCGGCGCTGAAGATCCCCGGCGCGCACCTGGTCGTCGAGGACCACGTCGAGGTGGCACTCACGGCCACTTTGCTGGACGAGCGCGGCGTCACGACCGAAACGGTCCGGATCGCCAACGTCGTGCCGTTCGTCGTCCTCAAGGCGCTGGCGTACGAGGACCGCTTCGAGGAGAAGGACGCCTACGACCTCGTCTACTGCCTGATGCACTACGGCCGCGGACCGGAGGACGTGGCGGCCCAGTTCGCCGAGCGCCTCGTGCGCTGGCCCGAGGAGCCGCTGCTGGGGAGGGCAGCGGAGATCCTGCGAACCCGCTTCGCCTCGGACGAGCGGACACCCGGCGCCCGGAAGGACGGCCCGATCAGCTACGCACGGTTCCTGGCCGACCCCGGGCGCCGCGACCTGGACGCCCGCCACCGGCAGGACGCGGCGGCGGTGGTCGAGCTGTTCCTGCGTGCGCTGGACGTGGAACAGGGCCGGCGTTCGACCGGGCCGCCGTCACGGGGGGAGGAGGGGCGGTGAACCGCGCCTCCGCCGTCGTCGGGCGACGAACCACCGCTCACCGCCGGAGCCTGACCCTTGCGCTCGATCCCGGGTAGTCGAAATGGACGGCGGCCGGGTCTCGCTGGCTCGCGGGGACGGCGGCCCATACTTTACCGAGGTCGTGGGTCAGGCCGGCGAGGCTGGCGAGGAGGACGCGCTCCATTCGGGGAACCCCGGAGGGTGGAGCGGCAGTCTACCAGAACCGGGCGCGCCGCGCGTCGGCCGCGGCCGCGGAGAGGGCGCTGTCGACGGACGCACGCCCCGGGCAAGCCTGCGCAGGCGCTACCGAGACGTTCGACCGGCAGCGGGTCGAACGGTCGACGGATGCACGCCCCGGGGAAGCCTCCGCAAGAGGCGCACCTGCCGCCGGTCGGCACGGCGGCACCCGTCGGCCGCTCGGCCGCCGCAAGCAGCGGCGCGTCAGGTGTCCTCGCCCCCACGATCGGTGTAGGCTGTCGCGGCGAGGAGCAGGGTGGACGGCGATCGCCACGGGCCCACGATACGCCGCGCCGTCGCGGCCGACGCCGGGGCGCTGCTGGTGCTGTGGCGGGCGGCCGAGGCGACGCCGAGCCCGACCGACGACGCGGCCGCGCTGCGGCGGCTCCTGGCCGAGCCGGCGGCGGCGGTGCTGGTGGCCGAGCGCGGCGGCGAGCTGGTCGGCTCGCTCATCGCGGGGTTCGACGGCTGGCGCGGCAACCTGTACCGGCTGGCGACCCACCCCGTGCACCGGCGCCGGGGCGTCGCGCGGGCGCTGGTGGCCGAGGCGGAGGCGTGGCTGCGGGCGCGCGGCGCGCGGCGCGTCACCGCGCTGGTCGAGCGCGACCACGCCTGGGCGGCCGCGTTCTGGGCCGCGGTCGGCTACGGGGAGGACGCGCGCATGGCGCGCTACGTGCGGAACCTCGGCTAGAGGCAATTCGGTCCACTGGAGCAGTGGCGCTCGGGCGTCACGCCCTCACCCTGGCCCTCTCCCAGGGGGAGAGGGCACGTGGGCGGTGCCGTTCCGCACGATCGGCGGCCTTCGATGAACCGTGTTGGCTCTGAACCCGGCGCGGGGGCGCCGAGCCGGACGCGCGGCCGGGTCGGCGGCGCCCCCGGTCGGTCGACGCCGGGTCGCGGTCGGTCGGAGCCGGGCGCGACGCCGCGCGCGTCGCCCGGGCGCGATCGGACGGGCGTCCGGCTCGAGGACCGGGGGCAGGCGCCCGGGGCGCGGCCGCGGCCTGGCGGGCGCCGGCGCGGTGGGTCGGGACGGCGGACGCCGGCGCGGCCGCCACAACTGGGCGTCGACGCCGAGCCGCCGGCACGCGACGCGTGGGTCGGGACGCCGGACGCCGGTGCGCGACCGCGACGCCTCGGCCCGGCTCGCCGCGCCGCGTAGAATTGCCGGCGACGGGGGCACGGGGTGATCGTCGAGCTAGCGCCGAGCCAGCGCATCTTCGCGGTCGACGACCTGCTGCCCGCCCCGGCCGCGCGGTGATCCAGTTCGGCTACAACCCGCCGACGGGGAACCGCCTCCTCGAGCGCGTCGACCCGGCGACGTTCGTGCGCGACCTCGGCCACATGCTGGACGTCGCCTGCCAGCACTTCACGTCGATCTGGGTCTCCGACCACCACATGACCGCCGACCGCTACCGGCTCGAGTGCTGGACGCAGCTCACCTGGATCGCGGCGCGCTACCCGGGCCCGATGCTCTCGACGATCGTGATGTCCAACTCCTACCGCCACCCGCCGATGCTGGCCAAGATGGCGGCCAGCCTGCAGGAGCTCAGCCACGGCCGCTTCGTGCTCGGCTACGGCGCCGGCTGGGCCGAGGAGGAGTACCACGCCTACGGCTACGAGTTCCCGCCGGCGCGCGTGCGCATCGCCCAGATGGCCGAGGCGATCAGGCTGATGCGCGCGCTCTGGACCCAGGCGCCGGCCACGTTCGAGGGCACGTACTACCGGGTCAAGGACGCCTACTGCGAGCCGCGCCCCGACCCGGTGCCGCCCG
Organism: Chloroflexota bacterium; assembly: GCA_035651675.1. Taxonomy (GTDB): domain Bacteria; phylum Chloroflexota; class UBA6077; order FW602-bin22; family FW602-bin22; genus DASRFH01. The sequence goes on from DASRFH010000132.1 coordinate 15,340, forward strand.
TCCTGATCGGCGGCGACGGCGAGCGGTACCTCCTGCGCGCCGTTGCCGAGCTGGCCGACTGGTGGCTGCCGTACGCCCGCACGACCGAGGTGCTGCGGCGCAAGCTCGACGTCCTGGCCGAGCACTGCCGCGCGGTCGGCCGCGACCCGGCCGCGATCCGCAAGGCCTACACGTTCGTCTGCTACCTCGACCGCGACCGCGACGCCGCGCTGCGCCGCGCCGGGAAGGCGGTCGAGCGGGAGACGCCGGCGTTCGCCGGCGACCCGGCGGACCTGCGCCGCTACCTCCAGGAGCGCGTCGAGCTCGGCTTCGAGCTCTTCCCGCTCGTCTTCCCGAGCTTCCCCGAGACCGACGACATGCGGCTCTTCGTCGACGAGGTGCTGCCGGCGTTCCGGTGAGTCGCCGGCGCCGACGCGCCTACGCGCGCGCCGCGAGCGCGGCCACCCACCAGTCCCACTCGGCGTGGGCGCGGCCGGAGGGCGACCCGGCGGCGTTCAGCGCTTTCTCCCAGAGGAGCTCGCACACCCGGTCGGCACGGTTCCTGCTGGCATTTCGCCTCCGAAAGGAGGGAAGCGATGCAAGACACCGTGCGCGTGGCCGAGTTCGCGGGCCGGATCGCCGAGGGCATGGACGTCTGCGACGTCGCCGGCGAGAAGATCGGGAAGGTGGCGCGCCTCCACCGCCGCACCGGCGCGGCGGGCGAGGACAGCGTCGTCGAGGTGAAGACCGGCTTCCTGGGCCTCGGCTCGCACCTCTACGTCCCGATCGGCGAGGTGCAGGACATGACGAGCGAGTGCGTGTTCCTGCGCGTCGCCAAGGAGGTCGCGGAGGGGTGGCGCGAGCCGCCGGCTGGCCTGGAGGCGGCCAGGTAGGCGGCGCCCGTCGATCCGAGGAGGCCGGGACACCGGCCCGGTCCGCGCCGGCCGGCTTCAGCTGTCGTTCCGAGCGCGGCGAGGAACGAACCTCGGCCGGCGCGTCGTCTGCCGGCGCCCCGGGCTGATGAGGACGGCGCGGCGCGCGAGACCCCTCGTCGTCCTTCCTCGGGATGGCACCACCGGGCCGGCCGCTGTACGGCGGCGGGGAGTCTCGGCCGTCGCGGCCGTGGCCGGCACCCGGCGAAAGGCTCGGCGACGAGCTGTGGCGGCGCCTGGTCGACGTGGCCGTGGTCGCCGGCGCGCGCATGCTCCTCTGGGAGAAAGCGCTGAACGCCGCCGGGTCGCCCTCCGGCCGCAACCGCGCCGAGTGGGACCGACCGCCCCGGGTGGGGCTGCTCGCGGCGCCGCTGCACGCGCGCGACGGCGAGCTCGGCGAAGTCGCCGGTCGGCGCGGCACGGAAGGCGTGCGCCGCTTCGACTACCCTGCGCTCGCGCCCGGCGGAGGGCTCGGGACGGCGGGCGGTCGGCTGAGACCGGCCGTCACTCGTCGAGCAGCGACTCCAGCAGCCGGGCGGCGGTGCGCGTCGTGGCGGCCAGCTTCTCGGGGTCGACCTTGTCCCAGGTGTCGCCCGGCTGGTGGTAGCTCGGGTCGTCCCGCCAGTGCAGCATGACGGCGGGGACGCCCGCCGCCGCGAACGGGGCGTGGTCGCTGGCGCCGCCGGGGTCGAACGGGACGGCGCGGTAGCCGAGCGCGGCCGCCGCGTCGAGGCCGCGCCGGGCGAGGTCGCGGCTGCGCTCGCCGGCGCCGCCGATCTCGAAGCGGTCGCCGACCGCGACCATGTCGAGGTTGACCATGGCGCGCAGCGAGCGTGCCCCGGCGCCGAGCGAGGCGACGTAGCGGCTCGAGCCGATCAGCCCGAGCTCCTCGGCGCCGAACAGGACGAAGGTGAGCCGCCGCGCCTCGGGCCGCCCGGCGAAGACGCGCGCCAGCTCGAGCACGGCGGCGGCGCCGGAGCCGTTGTCGTTCGCACCCGGACCGGCCGGGACGGAGTCGAGGTGGGCGCCGACGACGATCGTGCCGGGCGTGCCGGGTGGGCCGCCCTCGGCGACGACGTTGGCCGAGGGCCGCTCGTCCTGGACGGTGCGGACGACGAGATGGGCCGCGCGCGGGGCGCCGCCGAGCTGGCCCAGCAGCCGGGCGCCGTCGGAGCTCGTGACGCCGAGGGCGGGGATGGTGGACGGGCGGTCGAGGCGGCCGTTGAGCGGGCGGTCCTCGACGTTGTAGACGACCAGGCCGACCGCGCCAGCGCGCGCGGCGTTCTGCGCTTTCTCGCCGAACGGGATCTCGCCCCGCCTGGCGAGCGCGATCTTGCCGTCGAGCGCGAGCCCGTCGAGGTCGGCGGCCCGGGCCAGGCCGACCTCGACGAGCGGCGCGGCGACGTCGCCGGCGGGCGAGCCGGCCAGCGCCTGGCCGGCGATGGCGCTCCCCTCGGCGTCGAGCCGCAGCGACGAGCCGAGGTCCTCGAAGCGCGGGTAGGTGAACTCCTGGAGCGAGACGCGGTAGCCGAGCCCGGCGAAGTGGTCGCGCGCGAACGCGGCCGCCCGGCGGAAGGCCTCCGAGTCGGCCGGGCGGGAGCCGACGTCGGCGGCAAGCGTCTTGACGTAGCCGTGGACGCTCGCGCGCGAGACGGCGTCGGCGGCGGGGAGGGTCGCGACGGCCGCGGCGTCGTCGGTCCACCAGGAGTCGGCGTGGGCGGCCGAGGGCAGGAGCAGGCCGAGGACGAGCGCGAACGCCAGGGCCGCGCGCCGCCCCGTCTCTAGCACCGTTCTAAGTCTACCGGCGGTGCCCCGCCCGTAGAATCGCGCGACCGTGTTCGCCTACTACGCGGCGCGCCTGCTGCTACTGCCCGGCATCGTGCTGCACGAGCTGTCGCACTACTACTTCTGCCGGATGGTCGGCGCCGACGTCCACGAGGTCTGCTTCTTTTCGTTCGGCTACCCGGCCGGGTACGTGATCCACACGGCGCCGCGGCGGTTCCGCGCGCACGTCGCGATCGTGATGGGGCCGCTGCTGATCAACTCGGTCGTCGCGGTCGCGCTCTTCTGCGCGGCGATCGCGACGTGGCGCGAGCTCGGCGCGCTCGATCCGTCCGAATGGCCCGGGCCGGCGCTGCGGCTGCTGGCCGCGGGGTGGCTGGGGCTGGTCGCCGCGCTGCAGGCGCTGCCCTCGACCGGCGACGCGGTGAGCCTCTGGCAGGTGGCGAAGTGGCATGGGCGCAACGGGAACCCCGCCGCGCTCGTAGCATACCCGGTGGCGCTGGTGATCCAGCTCACCAACTGGCTGCGCACCGTCTGGGTGGACTGGCTGTACACGGCTGGACTCGCCTGGCTGGCGTTTCGTCTGAGCGCACTCGGCTGAGGAGGAAGCGATTGCGTCGGCTGCCCCGGGTGCTCGGGTTCGTCGTGCTCGGGCTGGTGGTGCTGGTGATGCTGGTCGCGGCGGGCGTCTACCTCAACGCGCAGCGGCGGCTGGGCGAGCATTTCGACAACCCGGTGCCGGACGTGAAGGTGGCCGGCACGCCCGAGCAGGTCGAGCGGGGCAAGTACCTGGTGGCCGCGTTCCCTGGCTGCGCCGGGTGCCACGCCCGCAACCCGGCCGCCAGCCCGCCGGTGCTCGACGGCAACTACATCGCCGACCTGAAGCCGCTCGGCGAGTTCTACGCGCCGAACCTGACGCCCGGCGGCCCGCTCAAGGACTGGAGCGACGGCGAGATCGTGCGTGCCATCCGGGAGGGCGTCGACAAGAGCGGGCGCGGCCTGCTGGTCATGCCGTCGGAGGAATACCAGCACCTCTCGGACGACGACGTGCAGGCGGTCGTGGCGTACCTGCGCTCGCAGCCGGCCGTGCAGCACGACCAGCCGCCGATCTCGCCCAGCCCGCTGGGCATCGTCCTGATGGGCACCGGGCAGGTGAGCACGAGCCGCCAGCCGCCGGTGCGCGGCGTCGCCGGGCCGCCCCGCGGCGCGACCGCGGCGTACGGCAAGTACCTGATCGACACGAGCGGCTGCACGACCTGCCACGGCGCCAACCTCGACGGCCAGAACATCCCCCAGGGCCCGCCGCCGGGGCCGAACCTGCGCATCGTCAAGGGCTGGACGCAGGAGCAGTTCCTGCGGGCGCTGCGGGAAGGCGTCGACCCCTCCGACCACCACCTCGCCGACACCATGCCCTGGCGCCAGTACGGCCGCGGGACCGACGACGACCTGAAGGCGATCTACGAGCACCTCAGGTCGATGCCCTAGCTGTAGTCCTCCGGGAGGTTGGTGACACCTCAGGCGGCGGAAGCCAGCCGTTGGAGTGGTGTGCGGCCCCGGAGGGCGAGGTGCGGGCGTTCGGCGTTGTCGGAGCGCAGGAAGCGCTCCAACGCCAGCGTCCGCTCGGCCTCCGAGGCGAGGGGCAGCAGGTCGAGGCACTCGGCCAGGACGGTGCGGAGCCAGCGTTCCACCTTGCCGTTGGTCTGCGGGCGGGACGGGCGGGTGCGGGCGTGGCGGGTCCCCAGTTCGGCACACGCGGCGGCCCAGGCGCCGGACCGGAAGGGGGCGCCGTTGTCGGTGAGGACCCGCTCGGGCGCGGCGCCGTGGGCGGCGAAATGGGCGTGGGCGCGGCGGAGGAAGCCGGCGGCGGTGGCGCCGGTCTCGTCGGGCAGCAGCTCGGCGTAGGCCAAGCGGGTGGCGTCGTCGACCGCGGCGAACAGGACCGTCCAACCGGCGCCGCGGGCGCGGGAGCTGCGGTCGCCGGTCGCGCGGTGCCCCGGCCCGCGGGCGATGCGCCCCAGCTTCTTGCTGTCCACGTGCAGCATGGCCCCGGCGGTGGCGTGCTCGAAGCGGGTGACCGGCGGCGGCACCGGCCGCGGGCGCTGCAGTCCCATGCGCCGGATGGCGCGGTGCGCGGTCGACCGGGCGACGCCGAGCGCGGCCGCGATCCGGTCCGGCCCCCAGCCGCGCTCGCGCCGCAGCCGCGCGACCTCCGCCTCCCGCTCGGGCGCCAACCGCTGGGGCGACCGCCGCGGCCGGCTCGACCGGTCCGCCAACCCCGGCTCACCCGCCGCCACGTACCGGCGCCGCCACCGGTCATAGGTCGTGCGCGACACGCCAGCCCCCGCGCAGGCCGCCACGACCGTCGTCCCGCCGCCGACCGCCTCCAACAGAGCACGCCGGCCCCGCGCCGTCAGCCGCGCGTTGGCGTGGTAGGGTTGCACCCGAGGACCTCCTGGTTCGTGATGGCAGCGAACACCCTCACGCTACCCCAGGAGGTCCTCTCCTGTAACCAACCTCGCGGGGGACTACACCTAGCGGCTACAATCGCGCGAGGAGGCGCCGCGCAGTGGCGATCGCTCAGCAGCCGCTCGTCGAGGGCGCGCGCCGCCGCCGGTGGCGGCGCGACGAGTACTACCGGATGGTCGAGGCCGGCATCCTCGGCGAGAACGAGCGCGTCGAACTGATCGGGGGGGAGATCCTGGAATTGGCGGCGGAGTACGCGCCGCACTCGACCGGGGTTGGCCTGGTGCAGTACGCGCTCATGGCCGTGTTCGGCCGCGGGTACGTCGTCCGCGTCCAGCACCCGCTCTGGCTGGGCGATTCCGACCCGGAGCCCGACGTCGCCGTCGTCACAGGCAGGCACCGCGACTACGCGACGGAGCACCCGACGTCCGCCCTCCTCGTCGTCGAGGTGTCGCACGCGACGCTCGCCTACGACCGGACCCAAAAGATGGCGCTCTACGCGCGGGCGGCGATCCCCGAGTACTGGATCCTTAACCTCGTCGACCGTCAGCTCGAGGTGCACCGGGACCCGACCGAGCTCCGGCGGGATGGCTTCGGCTACCGCACCCGTCTGGTGCTCCGCGGCGACGAGGCGGTCGCGCCGCTCGCGCGTCCCGACGCGGCGATCCCGGTGGTGGACCTGCTCCCGTAGCACGGCAGGGCCGACGCCGGCCCTGGCGCGCCGGGGCCGACGACCCGCGCCACACGGCGGTGCCGCGCTCCCTGGTACGATGCCCGTCGCGGCCAACCGCCGCGCACAGCGCGCCAGCGACGACGATGACCAGGCCTTTCGTCGACCTTCCGAAACCAAATGCCGTCCTGACCGGGCCGTTCTGGTCCGGCCCCGTGCGCGTGCTCCGGGCCGCGCGCAGCGGCCCATCCATCCGGATCGAGGCGGTCGGACTCGCCGACTCGAAGTACTACGACCTGACGCTCACCGAGGAGCAGTTCCGCGAGCTGGTTGCCGAGCAGGCGGGCGGGGCATACACTTTCGACGCGTCGCCCCGCCTCTTCCGCCTCGCGACCGAGGCGCTGCGCACCCACCTCGCGCACGCTTTCGATCCGCAGTACGCGGTCTAGAAAGTCGTGGAGTTTCGGATCGCGGCGGCGCTCGGAGCCACCACCGAAAGGGCCGCCGTGGGAACCGCCGGCGGCTGTTGATGCGGCTACTGAACGGCTCCCGAAACGTCTCGTTCGACGATCTGGCCAACTTGGCCGAGGGGTTCGGGTTCCGACTGAGCCGCGTGCGCGGAAGCCACCACTTCTTCGTACACTCGGCGATCCCGGAGGTGCTCATCCAGCCCACCGGGCAGGCGAAGCGTTACCAGGCCAGCAACTTCTCGACCTGGTCGAGGAATACGATCTCCTCGCGGAGGAGGACGAATGAAGAGGGATTACCACACCAACGTGTTCTGGTCCGTCGAGGATCGCTGCTACGTGGCCGACATCCCCGACCTGAAGTATTCTCGGCCTTCGGCGAGAGCCCGGAGGAGGCGCTCCGCGGGGTATCGATCGCTAAAGAGGGATGGCTCGAGACCGCCCGCGACTAGGGCAAACCGATCCCGCCGCCGCGGTACCGCTCGGCGATCTACCAGGCGGCCCGTTAGCCACGCCGTCGGGATGGTCGTCGACTACCGGACGGGGAGCGCCGCGCCCGCCGTCGCGGCGGCGGGCGGTTGATGCACAATGCAGTCGGAGCGGCGAGCGGTGAACGGCGGTAGACGCGCGTCGATCGAACCGACGGAGTCGCCGGTCATCCGCGAGCTCCCCTGCCTGGACGCCCGCGAGCGCGCGGACCTGGCCCGGGTCGTCGCCGTGCTGGTCGAAACCTTCGAACCCGAGCGGGTCTACCTTTACGGCTCGCAGGCCAGGCGCACCGGCGGGCCCGACAGCGACGTCGACCTGCTGGTGGTGGCGGCGGAGACGGGGGACTTCCCGCACCACCTCGACCAGGCCGCCTACCGGGCGGTCGGCCATCACCTGCTCCCCCTCGACATCATGTTCATCTCGCGCGACGAGTTCGACTGGCGGTCGGGCGTCGCCGCGTCGCTGCCCGCGACGGTCCTGCGCGAGGGGCGGCTCCTGTATGCAGCCCCCAGCACCTGACCCCGCCGCGCTGCGAGCTGGCCGTGAGTGGCAGCGCGCCGTTCACGCATTATGGGTCGGAGCGGCAAACGACAAACGGCGGTAGACGCTCCATGCGGGCCGCTCTGGCGCTCGACGACCCAGCCGTCTCGGCGCGGGCTCGAAGCACGTCCGCCGCCGTGATCCGCGGCGCGCGGGGGCTCACCGGCCGCTGAAGTACCTCAGCGCCGCGCGGATCCGCTCCTCGAGCTCGGCCGGCGCGTCCGGCCCGAGCGAGGCGACCGCCTGGGCGGCCTGCTGGACGCTGTAGCCGAACACCTGGGTGAGCGCCTCGATCACCTCGGCGTCGCCGCTGGCGGGCGCCGGCGCGCCGCCGACCTCGGCGCGCAGCCCGCGCCCGCCGACCTTGTCCTTCAGGTCCAGCACGATGCGGCTCGCCAGCCGCTTGCCGATGCCGGGGACCGTCGTCAGCAGCGCGTCCGACCCCGAGGCGATGGCCGTGCGCATCTGCTCGACCGAGAGCGCCGAGAGCAGCGCCAGCGCGTTGCGCGGGCCGACGCCGCTGACGGTGATGAGCAGTTGGAAGAAGTCGCGGTCGGCCGCGGTCGCGAAGCCGAAGAGGCGCAGCTCGTCCTCGCGCACATGTAAATGAGTGTGCAGCGTCACCGTCTCGCCCGGGCCGCCGATCTGCCCGAGCGTGGAGGCGGGCGTCTCGACGCGCA